>CANRZC010000023.1 GCA_947644185.1 uncultured Acetatifactor sp. | reverse complement strand
GCTCAAGTCCGTAAATTTCTTGTAGTTCCTTTTTAAGAGGCACCAGACTGTCTGGCTCCTTTGTACTGTAGCGCATAATGGACGCCAGCATATTGAGCTGTTTCGCAATCACATCCTCCCCCCGAAGCAATGCTTCGCAGCTGATGGTTCCCATGGTATTGTAGATGAAATGAGGGTTGATCTGGGCCTGGAGGGCCTTTAGCTCTGCCTCCTTTTGCTGTTGGGCGCTGTCCCATACATCCTTTAACATATCCTGCATTTTCCGCTGCATCTGATTGTAGCCCTGGTACAGGATCCCGATTTCATTCTGACCAGAAGCTTCGTCCTCCACCAGCTCCAAAATGCCTAGCTTCATCTGCTCTGTGAGACGAATGATGGGCATGGTCACGGAGCGGCTCACAATGCTGATAAGGATCATGCCTGCCACCAGGGCCGCTGCCAGCAGCGCTAACAGCACGCTCAGCATTTCCAACGCCTTTCTGTCGATGGCATCCGCAGGTATGGCTGTCAGCAGGTAGAGGTCATGCGTCACTTCATTTTTCTGAAGCAGAAATTTTCCGCCTGCCCCATCGTCATAAAATGTGGCATTCTCCCCTGCATGCTCCAGCACCACATCAAGCTTATCTTCCTGCAGCAGTTCCATGTCTTCCCGGTTGGAGTACAGAATCCCTCTTCTGTCATCCAGAATCACAATTTCCACATTCTCCGGCATCTCAGACAGTTCCGTCCAAATCTCCATAGAAGTTATATCGATTCCCGCATACATGGCGCCGAATGCCCGCACTTCGTATTCATTCAGGTCCCGGTTGTAATACCGGTAGGTCAGCTGCTTTGCCATGAAAAGGTGATTGGGCACATCCTCCTGGGTGAACCAATGGACCTCCCCCTGCTTTTTCATGGTTTCTTCGTACCACGCTACGCCCTCCAGCCCTTTATCACAGTAGAGCCCACTCTGCCCTCAGCTATGCCATTCCTTGAAATACCTGGACATAGGAAAGACATTCCGCACCACCAGCCCGTAGGAGGAAGCCCTGTAAAGGAGCTGCTCCAGATTCTTCCCGCCCAGCCAAATCCCGTCTCTGATACTTAACAGATTGGATCCGTCCTGGGCTGGAACGGTATTCACGATCAGATAGGCCAGCGACTGCATATTCTGCGTGTCGTTGGTGATAAAGGCCTCCTCATTGTCATTCACCATATTGACAGAAGTCACCAGACCGTCCAAAACCTCCCCCACTGAGCCCGCATTGGCCCGGATCATCACATCAAAGGATTTTCGGAAATACTCTTTAAAGACATTATTGTAATATATTAGTAACACAGCTCCCACTGTCACGATAGTGATAAGCAATATCGCACAAAAAATAAGCGGCACCTTTCTGCGCAGACTAATTCTTTCCCAAATCTTCCTCATAGTGACTACCATGCCTTTCTGCAACCTATCTCCAGCCTCTGGCTATTCCTTTTGCTTCCAATACCTGTCTCTGTATTCCGCAGGGGTCATATGCATCCTGCGGCGAAATACTTTATTGAAATACCCTGCATCTCGATAGCCCGCCAGCATGGCTATCTCTTTCACAGACTTATGTCCATCCCGCAGCTGCTCACAGGCGAACCGGATTCTATTCTCCTGGATATAGTCCGTTATCTTCATGCCGGTGTGTTCTAAAAATAGCCTCCCCAGGTAAACCGGGGACATGTCATAGAGGCCTGCCAGGGTGTTTACATCCAGATCCGGAGACATGAATTGTTCTCTAATTACCTTCTGCATCTCCCATATAACATTTCGACTGCTGTGTTTTGTCTCCTTCATGGCATCCTGATAAGCCTCCCGCAGATAGCGGATTTTTGTGGAAAAACAGCAGGCAAAAATCTCCCTCTCCATCCTCCGCTCCAGCTCAAACAGGACGCCCGGATCCATCTTCAGGCTGCTGTTCTTATAATCGATAATGGGGGACAGCAGATGGGACCATACAGGAAATTTCAGAGCTTCCGGATCGTTTTGCATAGTCTCCAATTTCCCGAAAATCTTTTCAGCCAATTCCATATTCTTCTCTTCAATGGCGTGTCGTAAGACTTCTCTGTATTCATCCTCGCAGATTTTCCGGCAGAAAACCACATTTTCCTTCTGATTTATCACCTCTGCAATCATATTCTGCAGATGCTCCAGGGTCTCCTTGTCCAGAGGCTTCAGCACATAGCCCTTCACATGGTAGCGTATGGCAATCTGGGCCGTGGAAAAGTCTTCATAGGCGCTGACAAAGAAAATATGGATATCAGGAAACTTCTCATAGATCAGCCGACACAGCTCCTTCCCGTCCATCACAGGCATCTTGATATCACAGACCACCACATCTGGATGTATGCTCTCGATGAGCTTTAAGGCCTGGACCCCGTTATGGGCACACCGCGGCTTCTCACAGCCGATTCCCTCCCAGTCGATCAACTGTTCCAGACATCTGCAGATTGTGAAATCATCATCCACCACCACTACCTTCATCCGCTCCATGTTCTTCATTCTCCGCCTCCCGGTTCCAATTCAGAGAGAAATGCTTTCCCTGTGCACAAAAGCAGGAAAGCAAGGCGCCTACAGCCGCCCCGCTTTCCCCTTTTATTTATACTGACGGTCATTAAAAATTGCCAGGCAACCCGACTCACGAGCGTCAGATGCTGTAAACGGGTGGCAAACTTTATCGCTCGTGAGTATAGGATCCTAAATTTTTTGTTCCTTATCACTTTACCTGCAGCCAGGCGTCATATTGGGACTGGATCTCCGCTACTACCTTGTCCACGCCGGCAGTCTTCAAAGCCTCCTGGAACTTTGGCAGATAGTCGTCAGGATTATAGAAGCCTAATTCCAGGAGATTCTGGTATTCATCATAGGCTGCCTGGATCGCTGCCACCTCTGCCTCCACTTTGGTGGTGTCAAAGTAGAATCCACTGTTGATTGCCACCTTTGCCTCTTTGTTGAAGGTATCATACAGCTCTTTCTTATTCTCTGCTTCGCCTACCTGCAAAGTGGGGGCCATGACGCTGCAGGAGGACCATGTGGAATAGCTAAAGCCGGAATTCTCAACGAGCTGCACCCTGCCGTCCTCTGTGAGATTATAATGCTTCCCTTCGATGCCGAAGACAGCCAGATCTGCCAGTGTCTCGTCCGTGCTTAACAGCTCCAGGAACTTTAAGCAGGCATCTGCTTTCTTTGAGTTCACATTGATCATGTAAGCTGAGCCAAAGGGCGAATTGGTATTGATATAATTGTCTGTCAAAGTGACAACACCGCAGGGAACGGTAAAGCGTGCACTGGCATTGGCTTCTCCGTCAGGCACAGTTGGCCAGGATGTGAAAGCCACATCATCGGAAGGCATAAATTCCTTCAACTCTGCACCTGTTAGAAATCCTTGAATGCTATCATCATTGATATAACCCGCCTGGTTCCACTCATACATCAGCTTTAGGAATTCCGCATACTCCGGTGTCTCCACTATATTCAGCACCGTGTTGTCGCTGCCGTCAGCTTTGACACAGTATTTGTAGTCAATAAAGCTGTAGGTGTCAATATAAGCGTTGACAAATTCATTCCCGTTAGAGGCATAGGCATGGGAAGCGCCTCCCTCATAGGCATCCTGCAGCATAGGCGTCAAATCTGCAAGAGTTTCCACATTGTCAAAATTCCATCCATATTTCTCCGCCAGAGATTTTGGATAGGCCATGCCATGGCCTACCGCGGACTCCTTATAGATCGGCACATAATAGCTGCGGCCATCCAGCTTTGCACCCTCCCAGATATTCTCTGGAATGGACTGCTGCAGAGCCGGATAATTGGGAAGCAGATCTGTCAGATCCATGGCGGAATGATTCTTCACATAGGTAAAGCCGTTGCTCCAGGAGGCTGTCCAGAAGACATCAATGTCCTCCCCCGAAGCTAACGCCAGATCCAGCTCCTCCTTTTCCGCGGCATTGATCACATTTACTGTGACGCCGATCAAAGGCTCCATATAGGCGTTGATGGCATCCACCACTTCCTGCTCATCTGTATAGGCATAGGGGCGATACCGATACCATGTGATATTTACAGTCTCCTCCGGCGCAGCATCTGCGCTGCTCTCCGGTTCCTCTTCTGTGCTTTGGGAGCTCTCCTCCACACTGCTCTCCGATTCCTTCCCAGGGTTGTCTGAGGATCCGGCCCCGCCAGACTCCCCACAGGCGGCCAGCATACTGGTAGTCATGGTCAGTGCCATTGCCAGTGCCACAATTTTTGTAAGCTTCTTTCTCATTTTGTTCTCCTCTTTCCTTGAATTAACGTAACCACTTTCCTCTATTTTAAACCATGGTATCCGCCGAATCACACGCCGGCGCCTGACGTTTCTCTTTCTGATTCGGAAATATTCTGGCTAAAATCGTTTCAGCCTCCAAAAAACTTGACGCAAACCTGGAAGAATGCCTGCACTTGGCATTCTTCTGTGTGTAACTTAGAACTTCTTGGCAGACGTACTTTGACTGCCTAGAAGTTCTTTACACACTTAGCCTTTTATAGATCCAACCGTCAATCCTTGAATGAAATACCGCTGGAAGAAGGGATATGCTATCATAATCGGTCCCAACACAGTAATCAGCATGGCCATCCGGGCGCTGACCGAGGGCAGCATCTCTGTCATCATTGCCAGAGCCTGGGTGCCGATATCACTTCTATTGAGCTCATCAATCAATTTCTCTGTCTTCATCAGCAAGAGCTGCAGGGGCATCTTGCTATTGCTGGATATATAGAGATAGCTGGTCTCCCAGTTGTTCCAATAGCCGATTGCCACCATAAATCCCACCGACGCAAGGGCGGGCGGCAGCAGAGGCATGACAATCTGCGCATAAATCCGAAAGTCTCCGGCCCCGTCAATCTTCGCCGAGTCCAACAGGGAATCTGTTATGTTCTGTTGGATATAAGTGCGCAGAATAATCACATACATAGCTGACACAGTGGGGAGACAAAGAATCAGCATGGTGTCCTTTAAGTTATATATTGTGCTGTTCACCAGATAGGTGGCCAGCCTTCCTCCTGAGAACAGCATGGTACCCAATAGCATCATGGTAAACAATTTCCGAAATACAAAGGTGCGATGGCTCAGCACAAAGGCAAACATACTCATAATCAGAAGACTTGACAATGTGCCCACAATGGTGATCAGGAAGGTATTCCGATAGGAGACCAACAATTGGGACCCCAGGTTCATCACATAATTCCATCCCTCTAATGACCAGCTCTCCGGTATCAGCAGAAAGCCGTTTCTCGTGAGACTGGCCTCGCTGCTAAAGGAGGCCACCACTACCAACGCCAGCGGAAACAGACAGGCCAAGGCAAAAATAATCAGTATTATCAAGAGAATAATCTGTCCCAGTGTAACTTTTTTTCTCATAGACTATGATTCCTTTCCATGCACTGTAGGCATTCAGAATAAGGCATTTTCCGGAGAGAGCCTTCGGACCACCAGATTCACCAGCACTGTCAGCACACATCCTACCACTGACTGGTACAAGGTGATTGCTGTAGTGACGCCATAGTTGGAGGACTTCATAATGGCATTGAGCACATAGCTGTCCAGTACCTGTGTGGTATCATAGAGCGCACCGATGTTTCTGGTGGTCTGGTAGAAGATACCTGTGTCAGAATGCATGACTGAGCCAATGCTCAACAGCAGCATAATGGTAATCATGGGAAGCAGCATGGGAAGCGTAATATACCTGCGCTGCTGTCTCCTGTTTGCTCCGTCTAGCATGGCCGCCTCGTACAACCCGGTATCCACGCCGGTCAAGGTGGCCAGATATAGCACTGAGCCATACCCGGTACTTTTCCAGATTCTCACAAAAAGCAAAATCATAGGCCAATACTTGCTTTCCAGGTAAAAGCGGATAGGTTCCCTTCCCAGGGCCACCAGAGCCTGATTGATCAGCCCTGTATTGTTCTGCAGCAGAGCCTCCACTATATAGGAAACCGCCACAAAGGAGATAAAGGTGGGCAGAATCAGAATGCTCTGGATCCCCTTTCCCAGCTTTTTGAACACCAGTTCGTAGATACCGATAGCCAGCGCCACCTCACAGATTGTGCCTACAATGGTAAACAGCAGATAATAAAACAAGGTATTGCGCGTAAGACGCCAGAAGGTGTCCCCGGAGAGAAACAAGAGTTTAAAATTCTCCAATCCATTCCATGGGCTGTTGTACAGTCCCTTGGAATAGTCGAACTTTTTAAATGCCAGAACCAGTCCGCTCATAGGCACGTAATTGAACAATATCATTATTGCCAGCGCGGGCAGTGCCATTACCAGCAGCATCCGATCTCGCCATAGCCTGTGGCTAAATCTCTTCCATCTCTTCATATGCCCCATGTCCTTCCCTGTGTCAATTGTTTTTCTTATCTACTTCCAGTATAGCAGAAATCTGCACAATTAAAATTGGATTTTCTATACTTTCATGGTATAAATTATACATTAGTACATAATAGTGCCGAATGTTTGCAAAAAAACAACAGACCGAAAACCTTTTTTCAGATTTTCGATCTGTTATTTTGTCTGTGTGAAACCCTCATTTGCAATAACAGGTTTTCCCTTTTATCAATACTCTTTTTACATTGATCTCCTGGTCAAACAGGCACAAATCCGCGTCAAAGCCTGGCCGGATTTCTCCCTTTCTCTCCCCCACTCCCATCATTCGCAAGGGATATACTGTCACCATCCTCACTGCCTCCTCCAGGGGGACTCCGATTTTCCTTATGGTCCGCACCAGTCTGTCCGGAGTGGCAATGCTTCCGGCGAAAGCTTGTCTGTCTGTCATCTTCGCCACCCCGTCCTCAATGATCACCGGCAGGGGATCCTTTCTGCTACCTAAAAAGCTCTCCACCACATTCTGTCCCGCCGCCCGCATGGCGTCTGTGATCAAAGCCACGGTGCCGGGCTTTTTCACTTTGGTGATAAGTTTCAGCAGCGAGTCCGGCAGGTGGCACCCATCCGCAATGATTTCCACATTCATTCCGTCCAGATAGTAGGCAGCCTCCACCACACCCGCAATCCGAAATCCTCCCCTGCGGCTCACGGTGCTCATACCGGAATAGAAATGGGTTACATGGTGAAATCCCATGTCATATGCCCGCAGTACCGTGTCGAAATCCGCATCCGAGTGGGCAATGCTCAGCACAATGCCCCGCTCCTTTGCAAACGCAGCAAACTCCTCCACGCCTTCCTGTTCCGGCGCCACACTCCATCTGCGGATGGTTCCCTGGGACGCCTCGTAGATGGCTCTGTATTCCTCCGGCTGAAAACTTCTGATATTTTCCGGCTTCTGTGCCCCTGCCTGCTTCGGCGACAGATAAGGTCCCTCCAGATGCAGGCCCAGAAGATTGCACCGGATCCTGCTGTCCCCTGCTGCCTCCACATAGCGCTTCACCGCCTGTATGGTATGGGGGGTGCTTGCAGACAGAAGTGTAGGCATAATAGAAGTCATGCCATGTTTCATATGGGCCTGCACGGCTGTATACCAAGCGTCCTCATCGTCATCCATATAGTCGCTTCCCCCACCTCCATGCTGGTGAATATCCACAAATCCCGGGGACACATACAACCCCTCCCCTGAGATCTCCTCATAGTCCGGGGAAAGGCTCTGCCCTGGGGGGAGCAGGGCCTCTATCTTCCCATCCCGGATAGTCACGTCCATTGCCTCTGTCCTGTCCGGCATTATCAATGTGCCACCCCGAATGACGCATTTATACTTATTGTCTGCCGAGACTGGCATCCTCTCTCCATTGCAAAATCCGTCTTCCCGCTTCTTCTCCATGCCCATGGCCTCCCATTGTATCCCTCTGCTTCTTTTCTTTGATTCTTCCGACCCCGTCTTTTGTCTGTCACCTTTCTCCGTCGCTTCCAGCAGCCTTTACTGTCTGTCTCCTGCCCCCTTTGGCCTACTTTCTTGCATCCGCCTCCCGTTGGAGCCAAAGAGCTGTCCTGGTGGAATCCAACACACTTTCCGTAATCTCTCTGGAAGGGGAATTTACTTCCTCCAAAAACTTTTCAAAATACCCTTTCTCGGGAACAATCCCTTCCAACACCTGGGGCTCCTGGACACCCTCCTCAAAGACCGTCACTGTGCTGTCCGTATAATGAAAGGTCAAAAGCCCCCTTTCGCACCAGATCTTGAAATTCCAATAGGTAGGCATGGAAAATACCTGGGATGGCGCACTGTAGGACACATCCGCCAAAAGCTCTGCCCCATTGGTCAGCCGCGCTATGAATACAGCGCTGTCTTCAAAGTCTCTATTCCTATCCGCATAGGAATTCCATGTTCGCACGCCGTCCACTTTCTCAATCTCTAAGCCTGTCAAATCCCTCACCAGATCAATTCCGTGGATGGCCAGATCATTGATGGTCCCTCCGTGCATCCCCTTCTCAAAGTACCAGGCAGGCCGATGGGCATAGTCAATGCAGTGTTGGCCCGTAAAGGATAGATTGCGCACCTGGCCCAGTCTGCCCTCCCGCAAAAGCCCTCTGGCCCTGACAGCACAGGGCATGTCTCGCAGCTCCAGCATACAGCCGATTTTCAGATTCTTTTCCTCTGTGAGCCTACGGATCTCCAAAAGCTCCTCCAGGCTGGTGCACAGAGGCTTGTCCGAAATCACATGCTTTCCTGCCTGCAGCGCTTTGATCACTGCCTGCCCTCTCTCCCCGTATTTCCCGCCGATAGCCACTATATCAATATCCTTCGAAAGCCATTCCTGGTAGCTGCCCTGGTCTATGGAAAGCCCCAGACGGGAAACGGCGGCACTGGCAGCCGCCTCATCCTCCTCCAGACAGGCTGCCACCTGGAGTTCTGGTGTTTTCACTGCCTGTCTGTAAAGTAAATCAATATGTCCATGTCGGAAACCGTTAAACAGTATCTTCACTTTTTCTCTCCATTCTCTTTCCTTCGGCCAGATGACTACAGGCGAGAGGCACTATCTGCGTCCAAAAACATCTCTGCGTGAGCATGCCTGCGCAGCGCCGTGGCCGGGCAGTGCTCCCCTACTTTACCCCGAAGCATCTTCTCCACTGCCTCTGCCTTTGTGGGCCCAGGCACTGTACAGATAATGTACCTGGCCGCCATAAGCGCAGGCACTGTCAGGGTCAGCGCATGGGTAGGCACTTTCTGCAGGCTTTCAAAGCATCCGTCATGTACCTGCTGCTTTCTGCAGACTTCCTCCAGTTCCACTATCTTAATCATTGCAGGATCCTGAAAGTCCGCTGTGGGCGGGTCGTTAAAAGCAATATGACCGTTTTCCCCAATGCCCATGCACACCACATCCGGAGGATATTTTGTAAGAAGCGCCTCATACCTTTGGCAGACTTCCCTTACCTCCCCCCTTGCATCTATGAAATGCACAGATTTGAATGTCACCTTTCCGAATAGATGCTCTGTCAGATAGGTGGCAAAGGACTGGGCATCCCCAGGTCCTAAGCCCATATACTCGTCCATGTGGAATCCATTGACTTTGGAGAAATCTATATCCTCTGCAAGCAATGCCTCCAGCATTTCATTCTGGGAGGGCGCCGCTGCAAAAATCACATTGGCCTCCCCCTTCTCCTCCACAGTCCTCCTGATAGCCAGGGCGGCTGCCTGCGCGGCTGCCTTTCCCATTTTGGCACGATCTTCATAGACATAGGTAGTCAACTCCTCTGTCTGTATTTCCTGTAATATCATTCTCATACCCCCTATGGATGTTCTCTCACCCTTCAAACATACCCTATCGTCTCTTGTTTGCCGCTTTGCGCAGAGCGGTAGAGCGCATTCAGCACATACACTGGCGCAAAAAAGTCTGCATAGCTCATTTCCTGAGCCCCTCCCGTGAGAATATGGTAGAAGGCCTCCACCTCTCTTTCCGGGCAGCCCTCCAGGGCGTATGCACCACCCACATATTCCTTTTCACAGCTAATGCCTGCATAATAGGTATAGTTCCCATCCACATACAGGCCTGTCACATCATAATCCGCATAATGGAAGACACAGGTATAGGTATTTTCCCTAGGGAATACCTGGACGGCTTTGGGATAATATCCAAAAATCTCGCACAGCACCTGCACCAAATGCTGGGAGTAGAAATAAAATCCGCCGTAGTTATTGTTTAAAGACACAGGAGACTTCAGGTATCCGCCGTAGACAGCGCCATAGGTCTGATTTTGCACCGCTTTCTTCAGCTCCTGCACCAGCCCGTCATACATACACATAGAGCCTCCGCTCACTGGAATTTTCCTCTCCTCCAGCTCCCGTCTAAAGCTCTCTGCATCTTCCTCAGACACGGTCACAGGCTTGTCAATGAACATGGGAATTCCATCTTCCAGATAGGGCTTTGCATACTTGTAATGGTTGTCGCCGTGACGGGCTGTTATGATCAGGCCGTCCAGCTTTCCCACCAGTTCATCGTATCGCTCCATCCCCTTGACGCCAAATCTGTCTTGAAGCTTTTTCATTGCCTCTGGCTCGTCGCTGTAAATGCCCACGACCTCCACATCCTCCACCACTTTTTTCTCCAGGAAATATTCCAGGAAAAAATCCGCATGGGAATTTTCGCATCCTAATATGGCTACCTTTCGCATATTTACCTCTCTTATTCTGGCCCTTAGGCCCTTTCCTTTTCCCGGGCAGAGGCTATGCTCTGCCCGCCGCCTGCGTCTGGTATACTGACCCTGGGCAGTTTTTTAGTATCTCACTTCCAGAGGCGTTTCGCCATGTACATATTCAATCACTCGCACGATTTTGGCCACGTCCTCACTCTTTACGGTAAGAGGAGCTCCCTTTGTCAGCACTGCATAGAGATTCTCATACAGGCTCCGGGTGCCCACATCAAAGGCAGTGCCGGAAAAGCTGCCTGTCTCCTCATGCACCTTGAGATCCTCTTGACAATAGATAGGCAGTCCCTCTGCGTCCTGCAGGCTTTCTTCAATCACAGGCTGGGGGGGATTCTCCCCCTCTATGATATATTTCATCTTGTAGCTCTGGGGGGTACTCTGATAAGTTCCCCTAGAGCCCTGGAGCTTGATATTGTAATCGCTGAAGGCATCCGTAGAATTGATCTCCACATCCACCACAGGCCTTCCAGGTGCAGTTAAGACTATTTTTGCATAGTCTTCCGCATCTCCACTGGTGAGAGCCATATCCAGCTTTGAGAAAGCCACCTGCGTCTCTTTGTCAAAGTCCAAAAAGCCCAGCGCAATTCCCAGAGGATGCGGCCCTGTATTGTACACGCTTCCGCCCATTTTCTTCTGCAGGGTCTGCCAGTCCCATCGCCTGGCAAGTCCATTGAAGCGAATGCTGACCTGTTTGATGTCTCCCAGCTTCCCGCTGTCAGCTACCTCCTTTGCCGCCAGATAATAGGGGGCAAAAAATGTCTGCTGGAACACAGCCACCACCACTCCGTTTTCTCGGGCCGTATTGATCAGGTCGCAGCACTCATAGTAGTTGCGGGCAAAGGGCTTCTCCACCAGCACATGGAAATGATGCTGCAATAGATCCTTTGTGATGGCGTAATGCATCTCCGAATAGGTAGCATTTACCACCAGCTTAATATCCTCCCGCCCAAATAGCTCCCTATAGTCGCTATATCCTGTGCATCCGGGATACTCTTCCTCCGCTCTCTTTCGCCTGGATTCATCTGCTTCCACCACAGCCACCACTTCAAAATACACATTCTCTTCCTTTTTCAGGAATGCACCGTGAATGTCCCGGCCGCTTCTGCCCTGGCCAATTATGGCGATCTTTACTCTCTCCATATGTGGTCCCATCCTTTCTTTTCCTTTTGCCAACCTGTTTCCTGGGAACTTTTCTCTCCCTGCTTTCATGCTTTGTGCTTTTATTATATCTTAATTTTTTGCCAGGTAAAGCGCAAAAAATCCTTTCCTATATTGCAAAAAGTAAACTCTTGTCTTATAATAGCTGCATAATCGTTGCAATGTAAGCCTCCTGGCAGAGAAAGGCAGCCTATGTCCAAAACCACATTTTCCGCATACCAGTCCGAGGACTGCTATTTTAACCACGTACATTTCGATGCGCCCATGCCCTTTCAGCTTCATCAGCATGATATCTGCGAGTTGATTTTTCTAAAGAAAGGAAAGATGTCCTACTGTCTGGATGGCCATGTATATCCTCTGGCCAAAAACTGTCTGATCCTGTCCAGACCTGGCGAAATCCATTCCATGCAGGCCAACGGTGCCACGGAATATGAGCGATATAATGTGCTCTTTAATGAGCAAAAAATGACCTCAGGAATTTACGGACGGATTCCTCAGGACCTGAGTGTCATCCACTTTGACGGCAATGCGCTGATCTCCGATCTGTTCCGAAAATTTGACTACTACAGCCGTCACTTCCAGGGCCCAGAGCTACAAAATGTGCTGTTGCATCTGGTGGAGGAAATCCTGTACAACGTAGTTTTAGCTTCCGGCGAGACCAACCAGGAGGGCGCCTGCACCAGCAATCCTCTCATCCACGCCTCTGTCACCTATATCAAGGAGAATATTACCATGCCCCTGACCATAGAGTCTCTCTGTCAGGAGCTCCATATCACAAAGAGCTATCTGCACCAATTGTTCTTAAGACACATGAAAATCACGCCAAAGCAGTATATCATATCCAAAAAACTCATCTGCGCCCAGCGGGAAATCCGTGCAGGAAAAAAGCCCACAGAAGTTGCGTTTGCCTACAGCTTCCTGGACTATTCCACTTTCTACCGAGATTATGTAAAATATTTCGGATATGCCCCCTCAGAAGAGGGGAAACGACCTGTGATACAAAAAATTCAGTCCTGATTTCCCACTTTTCCTCAGAACAGATCCTCTATGCTGTCCATAATGCCCTTGCGGGTAAAGGCATCTGTCCGTGCAAAAGGCTTTCCATTCTGATCTACCAGGTTGTCTCTGGACGCGTCTTCCATCCTTTTATAGCGAATCTCCACTTCCAGCGGGGATGGCAATCTGTAGCATTCCATTTCCTGCAAGCGTTCTGCTGCCCGGCCCACCGCAGCCTTTATCTCTTCGCACACAGCCAGCGGATGTTTGCTCACAGCACTAGTCCAGCTTAAGCCCTTTTTGGTTATAACGGTCTCTGCCCAGGGAAAGCTTTCCCTGGCCTGCTCTATAGCGCAGTAGTCGGATACGCACAGTACCACAGGCACGTCTTTCAAGGCAGCAAAGGCGGCATCTATCTCCATCTCTCCCAATTCCCGCCCCTCCAGCTTGAAATACTGGTAGGCCTTAGAGGAATAGGTGTGGGCCAGAACGCCGTTCACGGTATTCTCTCTGGCGTGGTATCCAATGAACATAACCCCCGCAAAGCTCTGGTCCAGCAGAGGAAATCTTCCCCTGTGCCCGCTTCCCAAGGTGATATGTACCCGAGAGTCCAGCAGGTCATAGTCCAGGTTGCAACCTGTGCCGTGGTTGTCCCAGATCACCACTTGCTCTGCCCCCAGCTCAAAAAGAGCCTCCGCGGCAGCATTGGCCTCCCTGGTAGCCTGTTTTGCGGCAAAGCGATACTGTTCCCCTGCGCCCAGGCCATTTCCCGGCTCTCCCACCACACAGGCCACGCCCTCGCAGTCCACCCCGATATAGAACTTCTTTCCCTTTAGCAGCTTTTCCATGATTGCTTTCTCCTTTCGTCATTGCGGGCCATTGGGCCGTTTCATGCCTTGTATATAGTTTGACGATATCTCTCTTCCAGTTATATCCAGCGCTCGGAAATCAATACTGAAATTATCAAAAATGTTGACTTTGACCGTATCCTGGAAGGTATAGGCTTTGGCGCGAAAGGTTCTATTTTCCAGATAATACACAGCAACCTCTCTCACCATGGGATCTACGATCCAATATTCTCTCACCCCAGCATCCGCGTAGAGATTTAGCTTGCGGATATAGTCATGGCTGGGATTGCCGGGAGAAATAATCTCAATGATCCAATCCGGCGCACCACTGCAGCCCCTGTCTGTAAGCTTGTCCCTGTCACAGATCACGCTGATGTCCGGCTCCACGATAGTATCCCGAGCGCGAAATAGTTTTACTGCAAAAGGAGCTGGGTAAACCCTGCAGGCACCGCCTTTTGATTTGATATGGTTTCCAATCACAAGATGTAATTCGCTTAATATCTCCTGGTGAATTCTGCTGGGGGATGCCATATCGTAAAATTTCCCGTCGATCAACTCGGCCCTGACATCATCCGGCAGATTTTCATAGTCCTCTTCCGTATAGAAAGTCTTCCTATTTGCTATTTCCATAAAATGTCTCCTTCTGGAAGTTTTATTCTTATTTCTTTTATGATATCAAAAATTTCTTCTTTATC
>CANRZC010000022.1 GCA_947644185.1 uncultured Acetatifactor sp. | reverse complement strand
AAGAAAAGAATCCCTGAAAGGGCTTTTGGGCGGCGTGGAAGGCTATCGGAAACTGTGGTACGGATACGAAAATGAACCATATATCGCAGAAAAGTTCGCGGAAAATTCAAATAAACTGATGGAGACCTATGGGGATTTCTTTGACAGGGACGGCTGGACCAATATGTGGGGGCGCAGCAATATCTACCGCAATGCGGCCACCAGTGCCTTTGAGGGGAATTTAATGATGCCTGGGGGGCAGGCCAATCCAGGGCGGGCAAGGCGGATTTCCTCCGGATCCCTTATGCAATTTTTGGGCAGGGAAGACTTTCTGTATCAAGGGGTACCCACTCTGGGCTTCTATGGGCAGTTTTCGCCGTTGGTGCAGGGGTACTCCTGCGCAGAGTCACCCTTCTGGCTGGGGAAGGCCTTCCTGTGCCTGCATCTGCCAGCGGACCATCCCTTCTGGACAGCCAAGGAGAATAATGGCACCTGGGAGGAGCTGGGAGAAAACCAGGTCAAAGTGACCTGCCTGGACGGTCCGGCGTTATGCTTTTCCAATCACCAGGCAAATGGGGAGACCATTCTGCGGACAGGCAAGGTGGTAAAGCATCCGGGGGACATCCATGGCATGTGGAACTATTCCAAGCTCTGCTACAACACCAAATATCCCTGGGAGGCGGAGCCGGAAAGGATAGAGACGGCGCCTGACCAGGCTACAGTAAAGAAAGACCGGTGCTGGGTGGAGGCCCAGCAGTATGTGCTGCGGGACGGCCTGCTGTCAGAGGCTCAGGCACCGGGGGAGGCATCCCAGGAAAAGCCAGCATCTGCCAGGGCCAACGTTACGTTCTGGCAAGGACAAAAAGGTGGTGTGCTGTACCGCAGGCAGTTCTTTGGCTACAATCTGGAGACAGAGTGCCACTGGATGCAGGCCATCAACCTGGCAGACTTTGCGGTGCCTTACGGGATTCTTCGGGTGGACAGGCTGCGACTTTACAAGGCACCTGTGTGCTTAACGCTGGGCTCCTACGGCTTCCCGGACAATGGCACGGAGATTTCCCAAAAGACCTGGGAGGGCGCCAAAGCCATTATCCTAAAGGGCAGAGACGCCACAGGTCAGGAGAAGCAGATGGCCATGACTATTTTCGACGGATGGATGGAGCTTTCCCTGGTGCACAGCAAGGGGACAAATCCTGACTCTGAGAGGTCCATTGTCCTGTACGCCTCCATGGAGCGCAGGAAGCACTATGGCGGCTTTGAACCCTATGTGCTGATTTCCCAGGTCATCACAAAAGAGAGCTATGAGGACTTTACCCAGGACCAGCTGTTTCCTGTGAGGGAAGTGATCTACACGGACCCGGAGAAGTGTGGCAGCTTTGGGCCGGTGACACTTCGGATGAAGGACGGCAGCAATAGGATTGTGGACTTTGACGGGCTGGAAGGGAAGATGTTATTGTAATAGATTTGCAGTGCTCAGGTAGAGGCACTTACTGGTTTGCACGGTACATGGCTGGAGATACGCCAAAATGCCGTTCAAATAAGTGATAAAAATGGCTGCTGTTGTGATAGCCTGTGGCAAGGGCAATCTCTTTCACGGAAAGGGGTGTATTTCTCAACAGTTCTGCGGCGTGCCCCATGCGGACATCCTGGAGGTATTCTCGGAAGGTGGTTCCCCGGTATTTCTGCAATAGCAGGTTGTAGAAGTTGCGGTGATAATGGAAGACATCCTCCAACTGGGCGGCGGTGACAGTGGCGAAATGGAGGCGCAGATACCGCTCCAGCTCGTAGAGCAGGGCCCGCTCCTTGCTCTCCTGGTCGGAATTGTGGAGCCTGGTGGAATACTGGCGGCAGAGGAGAGACAGGAGCCGTATCAGACTGCCGCGGATGATCTCTGGGCTGCCAGGGCCAGGGAAGTAGTCTTCCTCTATCAGGGTCTCCAGGAGCCGGGACAGCTGTAGAATCCAGGCGCTGTCTCCAGCTGCCTCCAGAGACCACACTGAGGAGGCGTCTTTGTTGGGCTGAAGGTGAATATAACTTTGATTTTTGCGCTGCTTTTGGAGCGCATGGAAGAAAAAACGCTGCAAATCGTCCTGGGAATCGTGGGAGGAAAGCAGATGATCTAAGTAGTCGGACTGCAGGGACAGAAAGAGCACCGCAGTGTGTGCTGTTCCCTCCAGCATGTCCGCGTGTTCTAGGTTCTTGTCAGTGATAACCACTTCTCCGGCAGAAAAGGTCTGGGGTTCCCCCAGAAGGATCTGCCGAAAATTTCCCTTAAGGCAGAAAAGGATTTCTATATAGTCGTGAGTGTGGTAGTGGCCCTGCCAGGGGAGGCTGCGCCTTACATGTCGCATGCCTGCCCGGCTGAAGGTGTATTCGTTCCCAACTGTGTCATAAAGGTACAGAAGGGTGGAGAAAGGGGATTGTGTCCGGCGGATATCCAGGGAGGCATTTTCAGGGAAGCTTTGCCAGGACAACTTCATTGGAGACGTTTCCTCATGGGGGAAGATGGCTTTAGAGGCGGATGCGAGATAAAAGTCCTCATAGGCTGCAATGCGCTCTGCCAGGGTGGGAAATATAGGGTGGATCCTGCGCAGCGCATCTTCGGTCAATTGTAAGCTCCAGTCAGTCATAGAAATCTCCCTTCTTGTCTGGCCGTAGGATTGACGGCATGGTATATTCGTGCAAATGGTCCTTCTTCTTTATCATACAACAAACTATCGTCCTTGTCAGCAGGCTTTTGATTTTTTATGATAGAGAGTAGAACAAGGGAACAGACATTGCCCAAATTGCTGGGGAAAACAGAGTATCAAAAAAGTAAAAGG
Organism: uncultured Acetatifactor sp.; assembly: GCA_947644185.1. GTDB lineage: Bacteria > Bacillota > Clostridia > Lachnospirales > Lachnospiraceae > Acetatifactor. Next base: position 12,093 of record CANRZC010000022.1, on the reverse strand, counting down.
AGGTATCCGCAGATGAAGAGAGAAAATTGGAACAGGGACTGGTATTTTACCAAAGGACAGGCTGGGCTGATGAATGCCGGGAAGAAAGTGCAGCTTCCCCATGACTACATGATTGAGAGCGATGTGGTCAGAGAGGCTCCGGCGGCAGCGGCCATGGGGTATTTCACGGGAACCGTGGGGACTTATACGAAGTATTTCCATGTCCCGGAGCAGTGGCAGGGGGAGCGGGTTTATCTGCACTTTGACGGGGTGATGATGAACGCGTCAGTGTCCGTGAACGGAAGTCTGGTGAAGCGGCATCACTACGGCTACACGCCCTTTTCCGTGGATATCACGGATGCGCTGTATTTCGGCGGGGAGAACCGGGTGACGGTGATGGTGAATCCCAGCATGCAGCCCAATTCCAGGTGGTATACGGGCGCGGGCATCTACCGCCAGGTGGAACTGTCCCATGTAAAGCCCCTGCATGTGGAGCCGGAGGGGATTTTTGCTTATACGAAGCGGATTGACTATGGAACTGAAACAGGAGCGGAAACGGAGACCGGAGCAGGTATCGGGGCAGGAGTAGCGGAGGCTGCAGGAACGGCAGGAGACGGCGGAAAGCAGGAGAGGCCGGATCAGGCTCACAGCGCCAATATCATGGTGGAAGTAACCCTGCGCAACCATTTTACCAAAGACCATCAGGTGCGGGTGAGGGCAGGCCTGGTTTTGGACGGAGGGAAGATGGGAGCCGGCGAGGATAAATGCGGCGAAGCAGCTGTAATACAACGTGATACCATCCTCCTGGTAAAGGCAGGCAGCACCGCGGTGGCCAGGATTCCCATGACGGTAGAACGTCCCCTGATCTGGGATGCAGAACATCCCAATCTGTATCAGGTGAAAGTTCAGGTGGAAGACATGGGTGTCTTTGGCGTGGGTCTGGACAAAGACGGCGCTTTGGAGGGGGTCTGCGATGAGGCGGAGACGCTTTTCGGTATCCGCATGGTCACAGCCGATGCAGTACACGGGCTGCAGGTCAACGGCAGGACAGTGAAGCTGAAAGGCGGCTGCATCCATCATGACAACGGCTTGCTGGGTGCGATATCCCTGCGGGACAGCGAATACAGGAAGCTGCGCCTGCTGAAAGAATCAGGCTTCAATGCGGTGCGCCTGGCACACAATCCCGGCTCCCGGGAACTGCTGGAGGCATGCGACCGCCTGGGGCTCTATGTATTCGATGAGGCTTTTGACGCCTGGGGCCATAGCAAGCAGCCGGGAGACTACAGCCAGTTCTTCGCAAGCGACTGGAAAGAGGACATGGAAAGCTTTATCCTGCGTGACCGCAATCATCCCAGCATTTTGATCTGGTCTACGGGCAATGAGGTGGAGGAGCGGGGCGGCATGGGCAACGGATACACCATCGCGGAGGAATTGGCTGCCTATGTGCGCGGCCTGGATTCCACCAGGCTGGTGGCCAACGGGCTCTGCTCCATGTGGTCCGGCCTGGACGACAGGAGCTTTTTGGAGCAGACCAAAGCCAGCGCGAAAGCGAGGAAGCAGGGAAATGCCCAGAACGCGGATGTGGGAGGAATGGACGGCGCCTGGGAGGACAGGACGGAGAGCTTCTGCAACTGCCTGGACGTGGTGGGGTACAATTACATGGACAGCCACTACGAATACGCGGGGCAGCGGTACCCGGAGCGGGTGATCCTGGGTACGGAGAGCTTTCCCAATCAGTTCGACAAGGTCTGGGAGCTGGTGGAGCGGCTTCCCTATGTCATCGGCGATTTTACATGGACGGCGGTGGACTATATCGGAGAGGCAGGCATCGGCAAGAGCAAGTTCTTTGAGCCGGGGGATCCGGATCTGGCGAAAGGCCCCTGGGCAATCTCCTCCCACGCGTCGGAGTACCCCTGGAGGCTTGCCAATGACGCGGACATTACCATCGGCGGAAGCCTGACGCCCCAGGGTGTCTACCGGAAAATCGTATGGGGCAGCAGTGAGACAGGGCTGTTCGCCCGGCACCCGAAGTACCACGGAATGGAGGAAGTGGTCAGCAACTGGGGCTGGAATCAGATGACGGACTGCTGGAATTACGGGGAATATGCGGGAAAGCCTGTGAAAGTGTATGTATATTCCAAAGCGGAAGCGGTGGAGCTGTTCCTGAACGGAAAAAGCCTGGGCAGGGTCCCGGCGGGAAAGGAGAACCGGTTCTGCGCGGTGTTTGAGGTTAGCTATGAGCCGGGCGTGCTGACGGCGGTGAGCCTGAGCGGGGACAAAGAGGTGTCCAGGGCGCAGATTGCCACCACGGGAGCGCCTGCCTCCCTCCGGCTGACGGCGGACAGGGAGACGCTCCGGGCAGACGGTGAGAGTCTCTCCTATGTAGCCGTGGAAGTGCTGGATAAAGACGGAAATATAGTAAAAGACGCGGAAGTGATGCTGGAGGCATCTCTGGAGGCTTCCCGGGCAACCGGTCATGTTCTGTCTCCGGTGAGGAAGCTTTTGGGCGATGAGGAGGGAATGGAAGCCGTGGCGGCTGCATTCGGCGGGAGCCTGGAAGAGGAGGAACCGGATTTCAGCGCCTGCCTGGCAGGATTCGGCTCGGACAATCCGGTGACCGAGGACAATTACGCTGCCGGAAAATGCCATTCCTATCAGGGGCGTGCTCTGGCAGTGGTGCGTGCCGGGCAGATCTCCGGGAAAGCCGTGCTGCGGGTGGCCGCGGCCGGATTGGGCGAGGCCAGTGTGGAGATAGAGGTGGAATAGGGAGCGTGCCAGACAGCCGTGAAAGGCGTGCTTCAAATAGCTGATAAAAATTTCCACCTGTGCGGGTTGCTAATCCAACACCTCGTCTGTGTTGCCATAAATGGCATGCAGGCAGGGCATTGGATTGTAGCCCCACAGGTGGAAAAGTTTTGAAAAGAAAGTAGTGGTGTGAGGCCTTTGTATGCGCTAAGTGTCTGCATGCTTGTCCAGGTCTTCAGAGACCATGGGAAAGAGCTGGACATTGTCTGCGCCCAGCAACAGATGGCCGTCCATAATAGACCGCAGCTCATCAATGATTGGCCGAAAATACTTTTGGAACCGCGCATCCGTCTCCAGATTCCCCATGGCGTCAAAGCGAATCAGTCGGTCGACTATGTGTTCCGAAATAAGCCTCCTGTGCTCCGGGGAATCCATGTAGGGGTGCAGAATAAGATTTCCTTTCTCCCGCTCCTGCAGCAGCCGACTGTAAAGATCGTCAATGGCCACCTCCCTTTCCACAGGCACCTCCGACTCACAGACAAGCTCCGGGCTCCAGGTAGTCATCCCCCGCTGGAAGCCGTCTTCTTTCAGTTCATACACGGAACAGCTTTTTCCCTGATACACCCTGCGGAACGAATCGGGATAGCACTCATAGACTTCTGGGATTCCCTTTTTATTGGTGTTGATGAGAAAGTCGAAATCATCGTGCCTGACTCCGAACAGCAGGCCGGTGACGAGACTTTCGATGGCATAGACATAGGCCTTTTTGTGGGTGGATACCCTTGGGGTCAGAACCTTGATTCCAGGTGTGGAAGATACATGATAAACCATAGTTTGTTACCTCTTTTCTGTTTAAAATATTGCGCAGGCGGCATATACCTGGCAAAGCTCCCTGTGCCTGGATTTGAATGGCTACATCAAGGCGATTTTCAGGGCCAGACCAGCCCAAGGTGCCGGTAATACAGGATTTCGTTCTCCGCAGGCGCCATATATTCCACATATTCCGCACTTTGGTCAAACAGGGTGCGGCTGTCATGCTCTTTTCCCGCTTTTGCCTGGCGCAGAATCAGATAGGAGGCTCCTTCGGGAAGCGTGAGGGATGCCCCTGCGTCAGATAGCTCCTCCAGCTGTGCCTGGGTGTAGCGCTCTAGCATCTGATTCTCCTCATTCATCAAAAGCAGCTCCGTTTCCTGGGGTAGATTGGAACCGATTATGTTCACAGTGTATTCCTGTGTACGCTGGGACTGCTCCTTACTAGACTGATAGCTGACAGACTCGGAGATGCTGTGGCTAAACCTCTGGCCGTCGGAAAAAGAATCCGAGGACAGGCCGGAGCCGACCAGCAGATAGATCTGCCCGTCTGCCTGCTGGTACACAGGATTAAAATAATAATGTATGAAGCGCTCTGCACTGACATAGAGGTCTGCCTCAATGCTGTTCTTCTGGTCAGAGACATAGTAATTGAGATTGGCGAAAGGGAAATCGCAGACAGTGTACTTGTCCCCAGTGGCTGCGTGGGTTTCATCTTCCGGGGCTGTCAGGGTGTAGACGCCGTACCCCTCCAGGCCGGGAAAAGTGACTACAGCATTTCCTTCGTCATATCCGGCAAAGCTGCCATAGATTTTCTCAGGCCCCCTATCCTTTACCATAATCTCTCCACGGCTGTTAAACTCCAGTTCTGGAGGGTCCGGTACAATTGGCTCACTGGTGACGAAGACCCCGGCCAGTCTGGCCTCCTGGCCTGGCAGCTCCTCCAAGGCCAGCTTGCCGCCGCTTTCTGTCAGGGCGCATCCGCCCAAAAGCAGGGGCAGAGCCATAAGGAATATGGCTGATAAAAGGAAGACAGCCCTTCCATGACAAAATTTTCTATCTCTCATGTTCCGAATCCTCCTCCTCTAATTTTCCGTCAAATTTCAGAATGTCCCCCACATCGCACTGCAGATAATAACAAATTTTGTTCACAGTGCCGAAGCGCACGCCCTTTGCCTTGCCGCTGCGCAGAATGGACAAGTTGGCCTCCGTGATGCCCACCAGCCGGCACAGCTCTTTGGAGGTCATATGGCGTTCTCTTAAAATTTCCTCAAGATAGATGCGTATTGCCATTTTGTGCTCCTTTTAGCCTGCTTTCAGATGAACATATCATTGTCTTCTTTCAGCTGCCTGCTTTCCAAATATAGAAAGCTTAGAGTCCGTATCCCCAGCATTATGAGAATTTCCCACAGGGGGAAAGGGATTCTGTGGAAGCTGGTCAAAAGGAAGCGGGAACAGAGCAGCTGCAGTACATTGAAGCCTGCGTTTGCCAGCAAAACCACTGTCAAAAGCCGTCCGCTGGCAGTTTTCAGATGCTCTATGGCCAGGCAGGCTTCCGGGCCGAAAGCATCCTTTTCGTAGCGGCGTAAAAAGAGGGCTGTCATGAAAAGCAAAACAATCTGGGAAACCACAGGCAGCAGGCCTATGAGGAACTGGAGCGCCAAAAACAGGGTGCTGGCCTTGAGCAGAGAGTCCCCTGCAGCTGTGTTGTGAGCCTGCATGGCGGTCAGGGCTTCTCGGAATTCGGCTCCCCCCTGCACCAGGGTACCTGCAGCAAGCACCAGCCCATAGAACCATAGCAGAATTCGCAGACCAACCAGCAGCCTTTTGTGTCCAGCCTTTTCATAGTGAAGTACAAGGCGCAACAGAATCCATGTGAAAAAGAGACTGTAGATGACGGCAGCCAGGGAATATTTTGACATGCCTCCCACAGGTATAGGGGACAGATATCTGTCCATGTAAGAGGGATTGATGAAAAACCATAATCCCACAAAAAGGGACGCCGACAGTACAGGCAGCAGAAAATCCGCCTTACAGACACGGTGTTTGTATAGGAGGAAAATCATGACAAGCAATGGTAGAGCACCGATGACAAGGAAAAGAATCCATGCTGCCACGTTGCCCATGCTACCGGACAGAGACAGGTAGCGCAGTGCCTGCCCTAGCTGTTCCCAGGGAAATGTGATATGCTCCATATAGACACCTCCTGCACTTTTTGCTAAAAATTATTGTTTTACAATAATCGCAAAAGTAGAATAACACCAAAATTATTGTTTGTCAATAATTTTTTCAACTATTACATCAGAAACCTAGCCCAATAGCCCAGTCGATAGAGTATTTTCAGAAAGCGCTCCTTGCCGGGGGAGAGAGGCTGTGGTGTCTGGCCTGGGTTTAGAGAGTAGGAGTTTTCATCCATAACTTTCAGGGCATCCTGCTCGTAAACACGCATTTCCCTGCGCAGGGCAGCATTTAGTTCCGGACTGTCGATAATGAGCATTAACTCTGTGTCAAGGTAGGCACTGCGCATATCCCAGTTGAAGGAACCCACAGCGGCTATGCGGTCATCAATCGTAAAGCATTTTCCATGATAGGAGACACCGGCGTCGTATTCCAGCATCTGTACACCGCTATTTAACAGCTTTTCCTTGTTCACATAATAATCCATGGAACCAAAAGGATTCCCATTGTTTGCCACGGAATTGGTCATCATTTCCACAGTGGGTACATTGCTGCAGATCTGGGTGAGCTGATCCAGCATCCAATCATTGCAAAGAATGTAGGGCGTATGGATGGACACGGATTTTTTGGCCTGTTTCATAAGCTCTGTTATGGAATAGAAGACCACAGGCTCCTTGACATTGGAATGGATGGGATTGGACACAAGTTGGATCCGGCGTGTGGGGACGGTTAGATCCTTGTAGTCAACAGTCTGAAACCAGTCTGTGTGATCTTCCTGCATTTGCCGGTAGATGGCTGCCAGGTCTCTTTGTTTTTCCCCATTTCCCTTTTTCACAGTACGACATTCCTCCAAAGACCAGACAGAGTCAAAATAGGCCCTCAGCTGCTCCATAGAGAAAAAGCTTTCTCCATCCTCACAGTAAACCAGGACATCCCAGTCATAGTTTTGATAGCCATCGTGACTGCCCAGGAAAAAATCATAGCAATTGCGGCCGCCCAGAATATAGGCAGTTCGATCCACAATCAGATATTTGTCGTGGAGCCGGCCCATGAACTTCCAGGGCTTTAAGGGATTCAGGGGATTATAGATTTTGAATTCCACATTCTTTTCTTCTATCAGAGCCTGGAACCAGGCATTCCCCAGAATTCCTGTGGCGTAGGAAATACCATCCACCAGGAGACTTACATGAACACCTCTCTTCGAGGCGGCAAGCAGCGCTGCCAGCAAAGCCTTCCCGCTGTTATCCCCATCGAAATCAAAGGTGGATAATATAATTTCTTCCTCTGCCTGAGAAATCAGGCGAATGCGCTCTGTAAGTGCCTCGCCGTTGTCGGAGATGATACGAGCTCTTTCGTCGGTATCCATATCTCCATAAAAATCAGTGGCAGCAAACTGCTCTACCGTGGACTGTGTGATGGCCGGATGTCTGGCATAGGGCAGCACAATGGCGCTGGCGTATGCCAAAAGTAGCAAGAGGACAATACCAATTTTTCGCAGTGGATGTTTTTTCATAGCAGATATTATTTTCTCCTTTTTGATTGCTACTTCCAATATACATCAATTGTGGGAAAGGGACAATGGGAAAGCGCAAAAGAAAGAATTGCTATTTTCGGAACAAAGATTTATACTGTAGAGAGCAGTGGAAATTTGTAGAGTGGAAAGTAGGAAGTGTGTTATGTCAGTACAGGGAGAGACAAAGGAAAAGACAAGGATCAGGGTACGGGAGCCGAGACATTACCGGGTAGTCATGCACAATGATGACTTTACGCCTATGGATTTTGTGGTGGAGATTTTGATGGATATTTTCCACAAAGGCCCGGAGGAGGCCAACAGGCTGATGCTTATGGTCCATGAGAGCGGCCGGGCAGCGGTGGGTGCATATCCTTATGACATTGCAGCGTCAAAGGTGCAGAAAGCTCTGGGCCGGGCAAGGGAGGAGAGCTATCCCTTCCGGATGACCGTTGAGGAAACATAGAGGTGTAAAAATGTATGTATCAAATGAAGTAGCAGAGATTATGGATAAGGCGTTTGCCATAGCAAAAAAGGCCCATTTTGAATATGTGACTCCAGAGCTGATGCTATATGTGGCTTGCCAGAATGGAATGTTTGCAAAGACATTTGCGGAGTGTGGCGGAAATGTCAAGAAGCTGGAAAGGGACTTGAGCACTTATTTGGAGGAATATATGGAGCAGGTGGAGGCGCCTGGGAATGAGCCGCAGCTTTCTCAAGGGATGATAATTATACTCTCTATCGGGTGGGAGACTGCCCAGAACAGTGAGAAGCCTGTGGCAGAGCTGTCTCATCTGCTCTCAGCCATGTATGGACTTGCGGAGAGCTACGCGGTGTACTACCTGCGGGCCCAGGGAGTGGAGCGCATAGATTTGTTGCGGGAAATGACAATTGCCTCCCAGGAGATGGGACAGGAGAAGAAACAAAAGCGGGATGCTGGCAGAAAAAGGAAGCTACAAAGATCCAAAGAGGGCTTCCAGGGGGAAGCTAGGGAAAGCGTCATGAATGAGGATTTCAGAGGCGTAGCCTTTGCTGAGGGCTCCGGGGAAGGGGATTTTCAGAGGGATATCCTTGGCGGAAGTGACCAGGATGAAATGGATTTATTTGAGACAGAGGATGAGGACTTCTGGGAGGATGAGGAGGACGAAGAGGCTTCCCTCCAGGATGGATTTTGGCAGCAGTATGCCACATGCCTGAACGATGAACTGGAGGGCAGGAATCCACTGATTGGCCGGGAGGAGGAGCTGGAGCGAACCATGCAGATCCTGTGCAGAAAGGAGAAAAACAATCCCCTGCACATAGGAGAACCCGGAGTGGGCAAGACAGCCATCACCTATGGATTGGCCAGGCTTTTAAACCAGGGAAGGGTTCCAGCGCCATTGGCAGGCGCCAGGATTTTTGCCCTGGACTTAGGGAGTCTTTTAGCGGGAACCCAGTACCGGGGGGACTTCGAAAAGCGATTTAAGCGGGTGATGGACAGCATCTCCTGTGAGGACAAGCCCATTGTCTATATCGATGAAATCCACAATATTGTAGGTGCAGGGGCTGTGAATGGGGGCAGCTTTGACATTTCCAACATGCTCAAGCCCTACCTGTCCCAGGGACATATCCGGTTTATTGGGGCCACTACCTACGAAGAGTATAAGAAGCATTTTGAAAAGAACAAGAGCTTGGTTCGGCGTTTCCAAAATATTGATATCAAGGAACCGGATACAGCGAATGCCATTGGAATCCTGGAGGGATTGAAAGCAAATTATGAGGCCTTCCATGGGGTGCGCTATGAGGAAGGCGTGCTGGAATATGCAGTGGAGATGAGTGCAAAATATATCAAGGAACGGTTTTTGCCGGACAAGGCCATTGACCTCATTGACGAGGCAGGGGCGTATCGCAGGCTGCATCCTGTCACACAGGAGGATCAGAGCCTGTCTGACAAAGGATTGTCGGGAAGGTGGTTCCTGGACCCATCAGAAAGGGATTCTGTTTTAAGGGAAAGCGCGGGGAATTCCTTGCAGTCTGCTGTGCTGCAGGGGCAGCTTGCTATGCTGGAGGCGGGCAGCTTGCTTGAGCCAGACACGGTACAGTCTGTAAACCGAGAGCTGATAGACGAAATTTTGTCAAAGACCTGCCATATTCCCAAGCAAGTGGTGGAGAGCCAGGAAACAGCTGCACTTGCCACATTGGAGCAGCGGCTAAAGAAAAAAGTATTCGGCCAGGACGAGGCCATTTCCCAGGTAGTCAATGCTGTGAAATTTTCCAGAGCTGGGCTCTTAGAGGAAGGGAAGCCTCTTGCCAGTCTGCTCTTTGTGGGACCTACTGGAGTGGGCAAGACAGAGATTGCAAAGTGTCTTGCAGAGGAGCTGGGGATTCGCCTGATCCGCTTTGACATGAGTGAATACGAGGAGAAGCACGCTGTGGCAAAGCTTATCGGGGCGCCTGCCGGGTATGTGGGCTATGAGGAGGGCGGACTTCTCACAGAGGAAATTCGCAAAAATCCCCACGCTGTGCTTCTGCTGGACGAGGTGGAAAAGGCCCACCCAGACATTTACAATATTCTACTACAGGCCATGGATTATGCCACACTGACAGATAATCAGGGCAGAAAGGCGGATTTTCGGAATGTGATTCTCATTATGACCTCCAATGCTGGAGCCAGTGGGATAGGAAAGCATGGCATTGGCTTTCAGGGACAGGACGTGGGCAGCGACATTATCCTGCAGGAGGTCAAGCGGATTTTCCAGCCGGAGTTTCGCAACCGTCTGAATCGAATCGTGGTATTTCATGGGATGGATCAGCAGATGGCAGCTCAGATTGTGGAGAAGAAGCTAAAAGAGCTGGGAGAAATGCTTTTACGGAAAAACGTACATTTTCAGGCGGATGAAAAAGCAAAACAGCTGGTGGAGAAAAAGGGCATTAGCGCAGAATTTGGCGCCCGGGAGATAGAGCGGGTAATTCAGGGAGAAATCAAGCCTCTTTTGGTGGATGAGCTTCTGTTCGGAGCGCTGAAGGAGGGTGGAGCCTGTAAACTGACAGCAGTGGAGGGAAAATTCCAGGTAAACCTATGGGAGGATTGAGATTAAAGTCTGGAGGCTGAGACTGTGGGGAAGGAAAGCTGTGTACCATTTGACATAAGGGGGAATGACATATGCCGGTCTATCGGCTGAATAAGGGAGAGATTTCTTTTCCAAATCCGATGTATGCCCGCCAGGACGGATTGTTGGCGGTGGGCGGTGATTTAAGCGTGGAGCGTCTGCTACTGGCCTACACCCACGGAATTTTTCCCTGGTATGATCCGGGGGAGGAAATCCTTTGGTGGTGTCCCAGGGAGCGATTTGTGATTTTTCCGAAGGAGATACATATTTCCCATTCCATGCGGAAATATTGGAAGAAGCATAAACTCCGGTTGGAGCTGAACAGAGATTTTGCAGACACCATGCACCGGTGTCGCACCATGCGGGAGCAGAAAGAGGGCACCTGGATCTGTGATGATATGGAGGAGGCTTACATCCGTCTCCACCAGGCGGGATATGCAGTCAGTGTGGAGGTGTCACAGGACGGCCAACTGGCAGGGGGCCTGTACGGGGTTTCCATTGGCAGATGCTTTTTTGGAGAAAGTATGTTCTCCACCAAAGAGAATGGTTCCAAGGCAGCACTGATTGCATTTGCAGGACTGCTGGAGCAGAGCAATTTCCTGTTTATAGATTGTCAGTTCTATACAGAGCATTTGGAGAGTATGGGCGGGCGGTATATTTCCTGGGAGGAATATGACAGGATGCTGGAGGAAGGGACCGGACGGTAGCGACAGAAAGATAAGGAATACGGTTTTAAGAAGCGAGGTGTGCAGGATGAGGTTACGGAGCAGAGTGGCGGTGTGGTGCGGGAAGCTTGCCTGTATGGTGAGTCGCAAGCTGGGAAAAGGAAATGGATCTTCCTTTCCAGGACGAGTGGCACGGAAAATTGATCCCCAGATTCTGTCGGTGATGAGCAGCATGGTGCGAAAGAAAATCATCGCTGTGACAGGCACCAATGGGAAGACTACCACTACCAGTCTTTTGGCCCATGTGCTGAGTGAGGCTGGAGAAAAGGTAGTCTGGAACAGGATGGGGGCAAATTTGATGGACGGCGCTATCACATCCTTTGTATTGGCCGCCGGGAAAAGTGGGAAGCTGGATGCAGACTATGCCTGTATTGAGGTGGATGAGATGGCCTCTGTGAGGATCTTTCCAAAGCTAAAGCCGGACTGTGTGTTGGTGACCAATATTTTCAGAGATCAGTTGGACCGCACCTGCGAGGTGGACATTACCTGCGGCCAGATACAGAAGGCCATGGAGACGGTACCAAAGGCAAAGCTTGTGACAAACTGTGATGATATCTGCTCCTATACCCTGGCAGCAGGGTGTAAGAATCCAAAGCTTACCTATGGCATAGGGGAGCGCATTGCGGATGACATGCCTGTAGGAATGGGGGAGAGTGTGTTCTGTCCTTCCTGTGGCTGTCGCCTGGAATATGACTTTATCCACTATGGACAGTTGGGTGTGTATCACTGCCCGGACTGTGGTCTGGAGCGGCCAAAGCCGGACATGACTGTGACCGATGTGGTGTTTGCGGAGGGGGCCTACTCCTTTGTGCTGGATGGCAGGCAGATAGAATCCAGTGCCCAGGCACCCTATAATGTATACAACACCTTAAGTGTCTATACTGTCCTGTGGGCGGTGGACGGGCCAAGAGAGGGATTTGAGCAGGCCATCAAGAAATTTGACTATGGAAATAACAGAGAATGTGCCTACCAGATCAATGGTGCCCATGTACAGCTGTATCTGGCGAAAAATCCCGTGGGTTTCCAGCAGAAGATTTTCCTGATCCGCAGGGATCCG
>CANRZC010000021.1 GCA_947644185.1 uncultured Acetatifactor sp. | reverse complement strand
TTATCCGGATAAATATGGGTATGAACATCAATAATCATCAAATGTCCGCCCCCTGATACCCTACGAAGAACACACCGTCTTTTTTCATCCAGTTCATTATCTGCCCCACAAACTCTGACAGATCCGGCGCAAAATATAGGGTATCCATTGCTATTACCACATCAAATGTCTCAGCCGGATAGTTTATCTCTCCTATGATTCCCTGCACAAAATCGGATCTTGTACGAAATAACTGTTTCGCGGTAGTAATGGCATTTTCCGAGTAATCGAAACCATAAATAAAGGCACCTGTCTTTTTTTGCAAATATCCCAGCATCTTTCCGTTGCCGCAGCCGATATCCAGGATATGAATATCCTTCCTCTCAGGAACATAGTCCAATATCATCTGAATCTGATTGATATCGCTGAAACCATCCTGCGAGAAATCTTCTCCAAAGGCATCCCTGCAAAATGCGCCAAATGCTTCGGAGCATGCTGCCATCTCATAAAATTTTTCATAAGCCTGGTAAAATAGTAATTCTTTTTCCATAGGATTCACACACACTCCCACATGATCTTGCCAGCAACAGAATATACGCTTTGCCAGTCTTCTTTTGTCATTAAAGCTTTCGGGTTTTCAGGATAAATATGCCGACACATCTTCTTTTAGGACGAATACTTTGTAATAAATCTCCAGGGACTCGAACAGCTCCTGCCGTCTCCTTCTGATCTCGGACACCAATAACCCGCTGCTGACCTCGTCATAGGTGATATCGTCATCGTCTGCATTGGTCTCTAATACAATGCTACCATCCTCCTCAAAGGCTATGGCGAACACGCCGCCCACCTCCTGGGTGAACAGCACGCAGAGGATCCGCAGCTCCTCCTGAATGGACTGGGGTATTCCATGAAACTGTTCATTGAAATAATACTTCTGCTCATAGGCATTGGCAGCGCACAGCACCAGTTTTTCGCTCTCCATTTACCTCCTCCTTTTCCTTCCACACTCCCGTCATGGCCCCTTCGGCATCACACATACCCGTAAATCCCTCTCACAGACACTTCTCCGGCGTACACGATCTCCACAGTGCCGTCCTCCCGCTCCACCAGCAGTTCTCCGGTACTGTTGATCCCCCTGGAAATGCCCTGATATTCCCCCTTCGGGTCAAGAACACGCACTTCCCCATCTCTTCCAGCCAGCAATCCATTGTACTGGTCCAAAAGCCCTGTAAGGCTGCCGTCTCTGCGGAATATATCGTAATACTGCTCAAAAGCTTTCATCACATTTACGATGATCTCTGCTCTTGATACCTTGTGCCCGCAGGCCTGCTCCAGGCAGATCGCAGTCTGCGCAATCTCCGGCGGAAAATCCTGCTGTCCCACATTAATGCCCACACCCATGACCACATAGTGGATAAAGTCCCGTTCCGTGCTCATCTCCGCTAACATCCCACAGACCTTTTTCCCCTTCACTACGATATCGTTGGGCCATTTGATATGTGCCTCAATGCCACAAGTCTCACGGATCCCCTGTGCCACTGCCAGTCCCATCACCAGAGTCACCATGGAGGCCAGCTCCACCTGGTAGTCTGGCTTTAGCACCAAAGTGAAATACACATTTGTCCCAGGGGGGCTGCTCCACATCCTGCCTCTGCGCCCTCGCCCGGCAGTCTGCATGTCCGCCACAACCAGAGTGCCCTCCTTCGCCCCCTTCTCCGCATCCAGCTTGGCCTGGAGATTCGTGGAGCCTAACTCTTCATAAAAGCATACTGGCCGGCCTGCCCACGTGGTATCCATACGGCTCTCCAGCTCATGTTGTCCATAGACCTCCCGCTTTGATAGGAGCCGATATCCCCGGTTTTGTACCGCCTCTATTTGATAGCCTTCCTTTTTTAGCTGCCCAATGGCCTTCCAGACTGCTGTGCGTGACACCCCAAAGCCTTCACACAGCTCTTGTCCAGAGACATAGTCCTGTCGCTCCCTTAAAAGCGCCAATATCTTAGCCTTCATCTCTACACCCCTATGCCCGCCCTAGGCGGGCGTACCAATCCCTTCCATGCCGCCTTACCCTATCCTGTTCCCGCTTTATCCTCGCTTCACAGAGTGGCAAGCATCACTGCCTTAATGGTATGCATGCGATTCTCTGCCTCCTCAAACACCAGAGACTGCTCCGATTCAAACACTTCATCCGTGACCTCCATCTCCTTTATGCCAAAGCGCTCTCCCATCTGGGCGCCTATTTTGGTATTCAAGTCATGAAATGCAGGCAGACAGTGCATAAAGATAGCATTTTCTCCTGCGTTTTCCATGGCAGCACGGTTCACCTGGTAGGGAGAAAGCACACGAATCCGCTCTTCCCACACTTCCTCTGGTTCTCCCATGGACACCCACACATCCGTGTAGATCACATCCACTCCCTTTGTCCCGGTGTCCACGTCCTCTGTCAAGGTAATGCTGCCACCGGTTCCTGCCGCAATTTCCCTGCACTGTTCCACCAACTGCTCCTCCGGGAAATAATCCTCTGTGGTACAGGCCGTAAAATGCATTCCCATCTTAGCGCAGGCCACCATCAGGGAATTGCCCATATTGTAGCGAGCGTCTCCCATGTATGTCAGACGAATCCCTTCCAAATGCCCGAAATGCTCTCTGATGGTCAGAAGGTCAGCCAGCATCTGTGTGGGATGGAACTCATTGGTGAGCCCGTTCCACACCGGCACCTTGGCGTATTTCGCCAGTTCCTCCACGATTGTCTGTCCAAAACCCCGATATTCGATTCCCTCAAACATACCTGACAGGACTCTGGCGGTGTCTGCTATGCTCTCCTTCTTGCCGATCTGAGAGCCTGCTGGATCCAGATAGGTGGTTCCCATCCCCAGATCATGGGCTGCCACCTCAAAAGCGCATCTGGTGCGGGTGCTGGTCTTCTCAAAAATCAAGGCCACATTCTTGCCCCGCAAGGTGTCCACCAAAATCCCCTTTTTCTTCTTTTCCTTTAAGTCTGCCGCCAGATCCAACAAATATGTAATCTCCTCCGGCGTAAAATCCAATAGCTTCAAAAAATCTCGCCCTTTTAAATCCACTTTTTTATCCATGTCTCTCTACAACCTGCCTTTCTGTTTCTTTCCCTTAGAATATTACTACTCTGTTTCTGGAATTTGTTCCACCTTATATACAGCGAATTCAGCATTTTCACGAAATGGCTCCTGCAGGCACAATACCTCCTTGACAAACTGGATTTCACTGTCCCTTCCATGATCTTTGGGTATTACCACCAGCGTGGGATAATGCTCTGGAAAATAGGACCAATACTCCAGCAGTCGACTGTCAAAAGTAGGGGTGCTAATGGTAGAGGGAACAGCTATTCTGCTTTCTGTCAGCAGATAATACAGGCTGTGTTCCCCTACATAGAAAAGCGAATCCTCAGAGGTGCAGCATCCTTCTAGCAGCTCTGCATAGGAATTATAGGCATATCCCTCCATGTAAATACCATAAATATTTTTCGCCGGTCCCTGCAGAAATTTTTGTCTGACTACAAAAATATCATCAACACGCCCCTCATTCCTGCAAACCAGGAATCCTTTTGCCAACAGAGTCGTCCCAAGCAGTGCTATTACTGCCAGCAAAACCGGCAGCCTATCTGTATGCCCATAACCTCCCTGCTTTTGCTGACAGTGCGCTGGCTCCTCTGTCAGCAGAAGAATGGCTGGCATCAGACCGCTTATCAGATAGGAGCCTGTGACGCTTATGGTGGTATTGGTGACAATAAGCGCTGCCAACCACACACAGCCGCCGCAGACAGTGCCAAACCAGAATAAGGTGCGTCTCTTAGGGTTGTCCTCATTGCGCCTTTTCCAATAGGCCACTATGCCAATCCCATACAAAATATAAAAATGAAGCAGCGGATAGTGAAAATACACGCTATCCCCCAGCCAAATGCATATCTGTTCCAAAAGACTGACACATAAAACGCAACAGGCAAATAGATGCCAACCGGAATCTTTGACTCTGCGCCCCAGCGTCACTCTGTCATACAGAAAGAAAAGCAGGCATGCCAGGAGCGCGACAAGACATATATGTGGTAATAAATTCCATAGTTCCTGACCATAGGAAAACAGCCGCTGCCCTGGGGAGTCGGAATGGTATCCATCTGTCATCATCTGCTGTAAGCCAAACAGGAATTCCGACAATGACATATGGGATAAAAAAAAGCCAATATAGCATATCCCACAGATCCCACAGACAAAAAGCAGAAGTCCTGCATCCTTCCGAAAGGATTGGGGCCGCAATTTTTTCAGACCTAGAAAATAGGCAGGAACTGCCAATATGCAGGAGGGATAGGCCAGAACCAGCCCACAGATGGAAAGGCCTGCGGCCACCAGCCACCTTCGATCTCCCCCATGGCAGGCCCTGAACAGGCATAACAGGGTCAATACGCTGAACCATACCAGCATATTAGAGAATTCAGGCGTCTGGATCTGCTTCGGAAGGGTGTTATAAAAAAAGAAAGCAGCCACCAGCGCTCCAAAACGAGAAAAGGACAGCTTCCAGGTCTGATACAGAAAAATGCTTATCGCTGCCTGGATCATAGCACCACAGATGCGCAAATACAGCACCATATATTCCGTAGTCCCTGTGACTGTCTGGTAAATCTGACACAGAAGTGCTGTCAGAAAGCCAGAAGTCTGGTGGGGCTCCCAGATATCGCGAAACATCCTGTCTTTGGACAGGATCCGGCAGGATAAGGTAATGGCGTATTCTTCATCTACACTTAAATTCAGAAAACAAAGCTTGATAGTTGCCAGCAATGACAATACAATTAGCAGCAAACAGGTACAATGAAAAAGACATTTTTTTCGCATGGTTACTGAACTCCATTTCCAGGGAAATCTGTCCCTTGGGCAGCTTAACCACAATCTATAGGAGACGGCTGTCCATGGGCGCTCTCAGCCCCTTTTTGTCTCCAGGCAAAACAAGGCAGTAACAGCACAAGTGTATGTGAGAACTGTCCATGTCTCCATACCACCTCCAGCATACCGAATACAACAATAGAACCAAACAGGAGCAGCACCAGCATTAGATGAGACATTCCCATAGGCTCCCGCAGACAAAGCACCAAGAGCCGTATCCCGGATGCCACCAGATAAATCAGCAGAAGAAGCCCTGCCAGCACCCCATAGTTAAACCCATATTGTAAGATCAGGTTGTGGGCATGGGTGGCATAGAATCTCTCTGTTACCTGAAACCCGTTTTCAGATTCCTTATGTCCCAGCAGGTTTAGCTGCGACAGATAATGGCGGTAAATCTGGAACCTGGCCACTACCGAATTCCCCCGGGCAGGGTTTTTGGTCTCTTCGGCGGGAATTCCTTCTGGTGCGTTACCAGCAGTCTCTTCAACAGTGCACAAAAGCATGGAAGGCCGTCCCACCATAATAACCATTGGTTCCCAGCCCTCTTTTGCAAGGGAGAGCCCAGTGTCTAGCTTCACCTGGGAAGGCGTCAGGTTCGCAAACAGCCTTCCAAAATTTCCCTCCAGCACATCCCGCCAGTCTGTATATTTCTCAGAGTCATAGGGGTCCCAGGAATGAACCTTTTCCTCAGTGTACTCATTCATAAACCAAATAGGATGGTGAAACACAGGCGGTAAGTATCTCACAGCCCCGTATACCAGCGGAAAAGCAAGTACCATGCCAAGGGCAAGACTGCCTACATAGAGAACGCCTTTCCAAAACCGTTTCTTTTGGTTCCACAGTAAAATTCCAAAACCCAGTAAGGTGGCAACAGCCATGCCCAGCATGGCACTCCGGCACATGGTCAACAAGACAAAACCCCACATGGCGCAAGCAAAGCAAAAACTGAGCCAACGCCAAAAAGGATGTATCTTCTTTTCTTCCATCCTGCAAAAGTAAAATAGAAATACACAATAGGCCATCTGGTACAGCAGGGCATTCATATTTGTGTTGGCATACATGCCCAGATAGCGCAGCGTATCATAGGGTCGGAACACAAAGGCCAGACCCTGAAGCACAAAGAAACCAGCTATGATAGCACTGCCCAAAGCTTTTATCATGCTCTCCCATTCCCCAGCGGTATAATCTGTGAAGTAAATCAGGAGAACGGATAGGCAGAGCAATGCCCCATTGTAATAATCATGGCGGGAGAAAAGCATGAGAAAAAACAGCGGCAGCAATAATCCCATTCCCACACCTCTGCCCTCAGGAATGCCTTTTCTGGCATAAATGGAAAGACCGGTCTGTATTATCCCACAACAGTACAGCACAGCAGCAATTGTCCCACTGAGCAGTTGCAAGAAATAATAGGTCCCCGGCAGCTTCAGCCAAAACACAATCCCCGCCCCCACCACACAGGGCAGAAGCAATATCCAAAATACAGGTCTGCCATAGCTGGAAAGCGGATAATGGCTCAACACCATGGCACTTAAAACACAGAAAACAATATTAGGGCAGACAAGCTGCATCTCACCGGCGGCGCTGCCGATCTGCTGATCGCAGATACACATGATAAAAAAGCAGAGAAAGTAAAATCCCATCTTAAAATTGCTCTTTGCAAAAAATGTTCTCATGCAGCACCTTTCTTTGTCTCAAACTAATGATGTCCATTTTACCACAAAACATTCTAAGGGTCAAGACAGCCGCTCCTTGAAGATCTCCACTGAGAAGCTCCAAAAAGCGGCTGTCCATTCATCCTTTATTCTCTATTGTCAGAGCAATCAGTTCTTAGATCCCTCTTTCCATGCTGCTGCCAGGCTTGCAATGCCCTGCAGTTCTGCTGGAAGCAGGATGGTGGTGGCCTGTCCGTCTGCCACCTTCTCAAAGGCCTCCAGGCTCTTAATCTTCAGCACAGCTTCATCTGCACTGGCCTCCTTCAGCATACGGATACCATCCGCATTGGCCTGCTGCACCTTTAAGATTGCCTCAGCTTCACCTTCTGCCTCCCGAATCATCTTCTCCTTCTGGGCCTCTGCACGCAGGATGGCAGACTGCTTGTCAGCCTCTGCACGAAGGATAGCAGATTCCTTAGCGCCCTCTGCCTCCAGAATCTTTGCCTTCTTCTCACCTTCGGCACGGGTCACAGCTTCACGTCTCTCACGCTCAGCCTTCATCTGCTTCTCCATGGCATTCTGGATTTCTGCAGGAGGAATGATATTCTTCAGCTCTACTCGGTTCACCTTGATGCCCCAGGGATCCGTAGCAATGTCCAGGGCTGCACGCATCTTGGTATTGATGGTCTCACGGCTGGTCAGTGTCTGATCCAGCTCCAGATCACCGATGATATTACGAAGTGTGGTAGCTGTCAGATTCTCGATAGCCATCATAGGATTCTCCACACCGTAGGTAAACAGCTTTGGATCTGTGATCTGATAGAAAACCACTGTGTCAATACGCATGGTGACATTGTCCTTGGTGATAACCGGCTGAGGCGGGAAATCTGCCACCTGCTCCTTTAGGTTTACTTTTCTGGCCACTTTATCCACAAAAGGAACCTTTACATGGAATCCTACAGACCAGGTCCCCTGGTAAGCTCCCAGGCGCTCGATGACATAGGCCTGTGCCTGCGGAACAATCTTCAGGCAGGATACCAGAATGGCCAAAACCACTACAATCAACACAGCTAAAATCGTCCCCATTATCATAACTTTACCTCTTTCCGCGCTGTTATAAGCGCTTCCTTTTATATATTTTTTGAAAAAACTACTCCTGCACTACAGTCTCCTGAGATTCTTCCTGCACCGGCTCTGTGGCTTCTGTCTCCTCCCTTTGCACTTCTGCCAAAGGCTCTGTGGCTTCCGCAGGCTCCTTTTCCTGCACCTCCACCGGCTCCTGCTCCACGGGCCCTGCTGTGGCTGCTTCCTGTTGGTTCATCCGCACAATCAGCTTCACACCACTGATGGCAGCCACCACCACCACAGTCCCTGCGGGAATCCGCACCTTATCGTCCCAGCTCCTGGCAGTCCATTCCTGGCCTCCTACTGTCACCTGGCCTTTGGCCTGCAGATTGTCAATTTCTCCTGTAACAATGGCCTGACGCCCCACCATGCTCTCCACATTTGTCTTCACCCGATCTCTGTTAAAATATTTTACAGCAATCGGTCTGGTAAAGAACAGCAGCACCAGCGAAACCAAAAGGAATAGGATCACCTGCACAAAAATCGGCGCATATAGCAGGGATGCAAAAATGGCTACCAGCGCTCCCGCGGCAAACCATATGGTAGTCAAACCAAGGGTCAGCACTTCGATTCCGATGCATAAGATCAGCACCACCATCCAGAAAATCAGCACCACATCCATACAACATTCCTCCTCTTACCCTTCATTTATCCTAGAGTCTATCCTTAGTTTACTATAAAATCAGCTTTTAAGCAATAGCTTTCTTTGCACGATAACTTTGTCTAACGTGGAAAAAGGCGGCAAAGCATTTACATGCCCGCCGCCTGGGTGATTCCTTTCCATAAAAATACCTTGATGGCAACTGCCTCAATAGAATACATGGTTGCCAATGACCAGGCCCTCCCGCCCATTATTGCGGCGGAAATGCGTCAAATCGCCTACATTGGTCACACCGGAAAGTGCCTCCTGAGCCGCCTGGATACAACCAGCATTGATATTTCCAGAGGCATAGACACTATTTAGCTTGCCCGTCATAGCCGGTGTGAACTGGCCAGACGCGTAAATCACACCGTGGATAGAGTCTGGGTACGCCCCACTCCTGACACGATTCATAACCACTGCACCTACCGCCAGCTTTCCTTCGTAGCTTTCACCGCCTGCCTCGCACTGTATCAGCGCCGCCAGCAGCATGGTGGTGTCTGCATCCGTGGTATACTCGCCGTAATTCTTGTGGCGTGATGCCTCTAGCTGTGCCTCTCGCTCAGCTTTCTGTCTGGCATTGATTTCCTCCATGGTCTCTCCGGCGTCAATGACGAAATCCAGCACCAAAAAATCCGTGGACACATAACCGTCATCTCCCTCAAAATCGATGCACACCCAGCCATCATCGTACTGATTCAGCACCTCCACCACCTCGCCCTTTGGCAGC
Source organism: uncultured Acetatifactor sp. (assembly GCA_947644185.1). GTDB lineage: Bacteria > Bacillota > Clostridia > Lachnospirales > Lachnospiraceae > Acetatifactor. Next base: position 6,117 of record CANRZC010000021.1, on the reverse strand, counting down.
AGACCATAGATACCTGCCTCTGTGCTAGGCTCCATTCTGATCCGCAATGTCTCTGTGTCCACTGTGGCCACCATCTTGCCCACACTGTTTGCCAGAGCAACCGCGTCCTCGTCAAACAACAAATACTCATCTGATGCCCAGCCGATAATATTTCCCGACTGCAGCTTTGTCCATCCGTCCCTGCGCTCTAGGATCGTGCCGCCACAATCCTTGTACAGCATTCCTACCTTGTCAGCCTCCTCGCTGGCATCACTTCTCACATTCAACGCATTCTGTACATTGGCCATCACCAGCTTATTTTCTTCAGGAGCTTCCTCTTGTGCTGTCAAATCTAAATTCAACTCTTTCGCTGTGGCGTTCACCACATCCACTGAGCTGCCGGAGCTGGGATTAAACACTGCCGCCACGCCGCCGCATGTGCTTTCCCGGTAGGCATCCTCACTGGCCTGTGCGGATATATCCGCTCCAAAGAGTAGACAGAATGACAACAATAGCCCTACCACTGTAGGGAACAGCTTTCTGCATTTTGTCATGATTTTTCCCTCCACAAACAAATTATTAAGACTTTGTATTAAGTTATTCCAATTTATTCATAAACTTATTACAAAGTTATTAAATTTGTTACAGGAGTATCATATCAGATGTTAATAAAAATGTCAAGTTTTTTAAGCTACTGTCTTTGACGGTGGGCCTCTTACAGCAATAAGGCCGCGCTGACAGCGGCATTTAAGGACTCTACCTGCCCCTCCATGGGAATTTTTAGAAGGGAATCTGCACAGTCTGACAACTCACTGCTTAAGCCTTTTGCCTCGTTTCCTATCAAGAATGCGGTTCCCTTTTGGAAGGAAAAGCTGTCGTAGTAAGAAACCCCTGCAAGGTGGGCAGCATAGACAGCGATTCCTTTCTCCTGCATTTGTCTCACGGTCACAGGCAGAGCCTCCACATAGACAAAGGGCACCCTGTAGATGGAACCCATAGTGGCCCGAATGGTTTTGGGATTATAGATGTCAACCGTCCCCTGGCTCATGATGATTCCCGTAATGCCTGCCCCTTCCCCTGTTCTGACAATGGTCCCCAGATTACCCGGATCCTGCAGATCCTCCAGCACCATCAGCAAGGGATTGGGCGCGGCAAGAAGCTGTTCTATAGAAGAAACCATACGTTTCATAACACACAGCACCCCCTGAGGTGTCTGGGTGTCTGACATCTTTTGGAATACCTCCGAGTCCACTGTCTCATAGCCCATTCGATCCAGCTTTTCTCGTAGCTTTGGCTGTTTTGCTATCCTCTGCAGCGCCTCCGGTGTCACATAGATTTCCTGGATAGCTTCTTCCGGGGCCTCTTCGCACATCTTGAACCCTTCCACCAGATAAATGCCTGCCCTGCGGCGTCTTCCCGCACTGCTTTGCCACTGTGCTATCTGTTTTACCTTTGGATTGGAATAACTGGTAATCATATATCCCCCCTATTACGCACAAAGGCGGCCATTTGTGAGAAACGACCGCCTGTCCCTATTCCCATTCCTGCACTACTTCCCTCTGCAGGAGCTAAATTGTCAGTATCCTCGCCACATCGTACTGGAACCTGTCGATATCCTTCTGCATCTGCAGAGCCTCCTCAATGCCAAAGTCCGTAAATTCCCCGTAGCGATATCCTACCACCCGGTTCGTTTTGCCCTCCAGCATAATATCTACTGCGTAAGAACCCATAATGGAGGCATAGTAGCGATCCATTGCAGTAGGACTACCGCCCCTCTGCATGTATCCCAGAATGGTGGCCCTGGTCTCGATGCCAGTAGCTGCCTCAATGCGCTTCGCCATAGAAGTGGAATGCCCTATGCCCTCTGCGTTGATGATCAGATGGTGGATCTTGCCCTTCTTCCTGCTTTCGATGATATGGTTGATAATTTCCTGCTCATTGTAGTCATAATTCTCAGGCAGCAAAATATCTTCCGCGCCGTTGGCAATGCCGCACCACAGCGCAATATAGCCTGCATGGCGTCCCATAACCTCGATAATACTGCAGCGCTCATGGGAAGACGAGGTATCCTTAACCTTGTCGATGGCTTGCATAGCCGTGTTCACTGCTGTGTCAAAGCCTATGGTATACTCTGTACACGCAATATCCAGATCAATGGTTCCCGGAATGCCGATAGCATTGATCCCCTGCCTGCTCAGCGCCTGGGCGCCACGGTAAGAGCCGTCGCCGCCGATGACTACAATTCCATCTATGCCATGCTTCCTGCAGATTTCAGCTGCTTTCTCCTGATACTCCGCTTTCTTGAACTCCAGACATCTGGCTGTCCCCAGAACGGTACCGCCCTTCTGAATGATATCTGACACACTGCGGGGCTCCATATCCACAATGTCCTCATTCAGCAGACCATTATATCCCTTTTTAACGCCCTTGACCTTTACGCCTCTGTAAATAGCGGTACGAACCACCGCACGGATTGCAGCATTCATACCCGGCGCATCGCCGCCGCTGGTCAGAACCGCAATTGTCTTGATTTCCTTGGCCATAATTCTAATCCTCCTCTTCGCGTTTCTGCACTGTTTGCATTTATTTTAATCCATTTAAAAACGGTTTTCAATACCTATTGCCGTATTTTTACATTTTCCCGGCCAAACAACTCTCCCAGCCTCTGCTCCAATTCTGTGTCCGCATGTACCCTGCGATTGGGCGGCAAAAGCTTAAATGTCCGAGAGTCCTTTAAAAAGATAACCACATCGTCGTTCCCGTCAGAATCCTGGATACTGGTGAGCAGCTCCCTCTCCCTGGCGAAATAGGCATCCGCACTTGAAAACTGAATCCAAATGCCATCTGGCACCTTTTTCGCCAGCTTTTTCTCCTGACTGGCCGGCCTGGTGTCTTTTTGGGAGGAACGCTCATTTCCGTACCAGCTTCGGAACAAAGGCCCACCCTTTGCCTGACTGGCCTCCTCAAAGCTCACCACCTGTTCGCAGATCAGTTTCCCGTCCTTTTCCTCCTCCACATTTGCTCGTCCCCTGATGAAGACTCTGGCGTCTTCCACCAGTATGCTGCTGTATTTCTCATAATCCCTGGGAAACACCACCACTTCCACATTCCCCACCAGATCCTCCAGATTTAAAAACGCCATTACCTTATCATTCTTCGTATACTTGATACTCCGGTCCGCAATCATGCCTCCTATCACCACATGGGATTGATCCGTCACTCGCACACTGCCTGTGTCCTCGTCCAGAGCAAAGTCATTGGTAGTGTTGGTAATATACTTCTGCCATAGGGCTTGATCCGCTTCCAGGGGATGGCCGCTTACATAGATGCCCAACACCTCTTTTTCAAAAGCCAGAAGCATGTCCTTTGGATACTCCCCCACATCCGGCATCCGAATATCGAATTCCTCCTTCTGGGAATCCTCTGCAATGTCAAAGAGAGAAATCTGTCCTGCCAGATTGCTCTTTCTATCCTTTGAAATATGCTCCATTATCTGTACATAGACGCTCATGAATTGCTTCCTGGTGCCACCCAGCTGGTCCAACGCGCCGGCCTTGATAAAATTCTCCACCGCCCGCTTATTCACGTCCTTGTCCACAATGCGGGTCAGAAAATCCTTCAGATTGGAAAAGCTTCCTCTGGCCTTGCGCTCTGCCACAATATCATCAATGGCAGATTGCCCTATGCCCTTGATGGCTGTCAGGGCATATCGAATGCTCTTTCCATCTACGGAAAATCCTCTCTGGCCCTGATTGATGTCCGGGGGCAAAAGCTCAATGCCCATATTGCGGCAGGTCAGAATATACTCTGACACCTTTTTGGAGTTGTCAATGACAGAGGTCATAAGGGCTGCCATAAATTCCACGGGATAATAGTATTTTAACCAGGCGGTCTGATAGGCTACTACCGCATAGCAGGCTGCGTGAGATTTATTAAAGGCATATTTTGCAAAATCTGTCATATCGTCAAAGATACCGCTGGCCACCTGCTCGCTGATCCCTCTGGACACACAGCCTGGCACACCCTCTTCCTTATTTCCGTAGATGAAGTTGGCCCGCTCCTTTTCCATAACAGCCTGCTTTTTCTTGCTCATGGCACGGCGCACCAGGTCACTTCGCCCCAGGGTATAGCCTCCCAGATCCCGGACAATCTGCATCACCTGCTCCTGGTAGACAATGCACCCATAGGTGGGGGCAAGAATAGGCTCCAGCTGAGGGCAGGAATATACTACATCTTTGTCATTATTCTTCCCTTTTATATATTTCGGAATAAAATCCATGGGGCCAGGGCGGTACAGAGAAATGCCGGCAATGATATCCTCCAGATTCTGTGGGCGCAGCTCCTTCATAAAGTTTCTCATTCCAGCGCTCTCCAGCTGGAACACCCCGTCCGTCTTCCCAGTGCCGATGGCTGCCAAAACCTGTGGATCATTGTAGTCAATATTGTCAATGTCAATGTGCTCTCCTGTGGTCTGGGCCACAAATTCCACTGCGTCCCGGATCACTGTCAAAGTCCTAAGCCCCAGAAAGTCCATTTTCAAAAGGCCCAGCTCCTCCAGCGTGGTCATGGTGAACTGCGTGGTAATGGACCCATCACTTCCTCTGGACAGCGGCACGAACTCATCCGCTGCCTCCGGGCAGATCACCACGCCAGCCGCGTGCATGGAGGTATGTCTGGGCAGCCCCTCCAGCCGCTTGCACATATCAATCAGATGGTGTACCTGCTCATCCTCCTGGTAGGATTTGCGCAGTTCCTGATTCTTTTCCAGGGCTTTGTCAATGGTGATGTTCAGCTCATTGGGCACCATTTTCGCAATGGAATCCACAAGGGCATAGGGCAGATCCATGACTCGCCCCACATCTCGGATTACACCTTTGGCTGCCAGCGTACCGAAGGTGACGATCTGGACCACCTTGTCAGAGCCGTATTTCCTGTCCACATAGTCGATGACCTCCTGCCTGCGGTTGTAGCAGAAGTCAATATCAATGTCTGGCATGGACACACGCTCTGGATTTAGAAAACGCTCAAAGAGCAGGTTGTATCGGATGGGCTCGATGTTGGTGATCTTCAGACAGTAGGACACAATGCTCCCTGCTGCAGAGCCTCTGCCCGGCCCTACGGGAATATCATTGCTCCTGGCGTAATTGATAAAATCCCATACAATGAGAAAATAATCCACATACCCCATTCTCCGAATGACGGACAGCTCGTAGTCAAGTCGTTCCCGCAAGGTCTGCCCTGTGTCCCCGGCTGGTTTACTGTCATCTCCATAGCGCTCTTTCAGCCCATCATCGCAGAGCTTATTTAAGTATCCCCAAGAGTCATACCCCTCAGGCACCTCATACCGAGGCAGCTTTGTGACGCCGAACTCGATTTCCACATGACACCGGTCCGCAATGCGCTGGGTGTTCTCCAAAGCCTCCCAGGCATAGGGGAACAAGGCTTTCATCTCTTCCTCGCTCTTGACAAAATACTGTCCCCCTTCATAGCGCATTCTGTCCTCATCCGCCAGCTTTTTATTGGTCTGGAGACACAGTAGAATGTCATGGGAGTCTGCATCTTTTTCATAGGTATAGTGAACATCATTGGTGGCAACCAAAGGAATGTCCAGCTCCTTGCTCATTTTTAAAAGCTCTGTGTTCACCAGCTTCTGCTGTGGATAGCCGTGATCCTGTAGCTCTAGAAAGAAATTGCCCTTGCCAAAGCATTGCTCATACTTTCTGGCAGCCTTTCTGGCCTCCTCCGGCAAATTCTTTACGATATTCCGTTGCACCTCACCTGCCAGACAGGCAGACAGCGCGATAATTCCCTCATGATAGCGGTTCAGGATTTCCATATCCACCCGGGGCTTATAATAATAGCCCTCCGTAAATCCCTTGCTGACGATTTTCATCAGGTTGGCATAGCCTGTATTGTTCTCTGCCAGCAGAACAAGGTGGTAGTATCTGTCCTCGCCCCCAGTGAGCTCCTTGTCAAAGCGGGAGTTGGGCGCCACATAGACCTCACAGCCAATGATGGGGCGAATTCCCTCCGCCTTTGCCGCGCGATAGAAATCAATGACACCATACATAACCCCGTGATCCGTGATGGAGATGCTGAGGATTGTGAAGAAGGTGCTGGTGATGTCAGTGAACCCAG
>CANRZC010000020.1 GCA_947644185.1 uncultured Acetatifactor sp. | reverse complement strand
AAGAGTTGCCTGTACATTTTTTGCACTCTTTACATCAACACCAATTATATAAACAATTGCGGGGCATACCTCTTTCTGAGTATATCACCCAAACCAGATTGAATAAGGCCTCAGAACTGCTTGTGAACACAAATGAATCTATACAGAACATTGCGTCCCAAACAGGATTTGACACTTCACAGTATTTCTCCATGGTATTTAAAAAGGCATATGGTGTTTCTCCAAGAGACTTTCGGAACCGTCATCGCTCCCTGTAGCACAGGACCAATTACAAAAATATATACTGCAAATAGAAATATACATTGACAGACGAGGTATATTGTAATATAGTGTAACCAGAAAGGAGATACACTATGTCAATTACGTCCGATATTTTGCGGGGGCATACAGAGGCTATTATTTTATCCCATCTGTTGGAGCAAGACAGCTATGGCTACCAGATCAACAAGGACATCATGAAAAAGACCGACAACCGATGTGAGCTGAAGGAGGCCACGCTGTACTCTGCCTTTAGGCGGCTGGAACAGGCCGGCTACATACATACCTACTGGGGAGATGAGACAGTAGGGGCCAGACGCCGGTATTATTCCATTACAGAGCAGGGCAGAGAGGCCTACCAGGCATACAAGCGGGACTGGGAGGAAGCCAAAGCCACCATCGATGAGCTGTTAAAATGAGAAAGGAAAAGCTTTGACATATGTCAGAAAGGAAAGAGACCATGAACGAGAAGATCAGAAAGCATATCAATGAATTGTTTGCGGAGGCGCCAGGGACCAGAAAGGCCATGGAGCTGAAGGAGGAGATGACACAAAATACCATAGAGAAGTACCAGGACCTGATCAGTGAAGGCTATCAGGAGGAGGACGCGTTTCAGAATGTCATCAGCTCCATCGGGGATGTGACAGAATTGTTTGAGGATCTGAAAGAGAAAAGTCTATTTACGCTGCCGGAGAAGGATCGGAAGAAAAAGGCCATGCTCACAGCCGCTGCTGTGGGGATTTATATCTTTGCAGGGGTGGTTTTCATTGCCTGTATGGTGGTGAATGACATGTTTTATTTTATGTCATCAACGGGAGGAATCCTAGGGCTTGCGCTGGCAGGACTGATATGCATTCCGCCTACCTGCATGCTGGTGTATGCGGCGAATATGTACCCCACCCACAATAAAAAAGAGGAGAACCTGGTGGAGCTGTACAAGGAGGCTGCCCATAGCGGCGGCAGGGAAAGGGCCATCAGACGCTCTATCAGCATGATTATCTGGCTGGTGACACTACTGGTGTATTTTGCCATCAGCATGACCACCTTCCGCTGGGAGATCACCTGGCTTCTCTTTTTTGTGGGAGCCTGTGCCCAGATGATAGAAGTGCTGGTGTTTAATCTAAAGCACAGTAGCTGAAAAGTAAAACTTTGGGAAGCTAAGAAAGGGGCCAAGATGAAACGATTGCAAATTGTAATGATTGTATTGCTCAGCGTGCTGATGCTTTCTGCCTGCGCGGTGCTAGGCATATTTCTCACCAGGGGGATACCCTCAGGGGCAGACCTGCAAAACTACTCCCTGGTGCAGGAGAAGAAAGTGCCGGCAGAGGGGATCGAAAGCCTTAAGATCGACTACGGAAAGAATTCTACAGACGTGGTTTTCTACCAGGGCACAGGGGAGGAAGTGGTGGTGCGGGAGTACATGAACTTTGAACCTGACAAAAACCAGCTTTCCTCTGTGGAGCTAAAAAATGGGGAGCTTGTGATACGGGGGGCCAGGAGGAATCTGTTTTCTTTCTTTGGCATTCACGTTCAGGGAGCCTATATGGAGATTTATCTGCCTCCGGAGCTTGCCCAGGGACTTAAGACCCTGGCCGTGAAGACTGTCAGCGGGGATGTGTCCTCGGAGGTGGAAATGAGGCTGCAGGACAGCCTTACAGTGACCACTACCAGCGGTGATGTGCTGTTTTCAAAAGTACAGGCAGGGAAGATGCAGACCTCCAGCACCAGCGGTGACATATGGTTCCCGGAGATACAGGCGGAAAATGCGGGAATATCCTCTACCAGTGGCAGCGTCCGTCTGGACTCTGCTTCGGCAGCAGCTGTGGACATTTCCACCACCAGCGGTGACATCACAGTAGGCCAGGCAGAGGGCAGAGCGGAGATTACCTCTACCAGCGGGGAGATCAAATTGTCCGGGCTGGAAGGCCCCTGCCAGATCTCTACCACCAGCGGTGATATCTCTCTGGGACAGGTGTCAGGTGCTGTGAGCCTGTCCACCACCAGCGGCAATGTCCGGTTGGACGAGGGACAAAGTGGACTGGAGGCGGAGAGCACCTCCGGGGATATACAGGTGAGGAGCCTGGAAGGGGATTTTGGGATGGAGACTACCAGTGGAGAGCTTGTTATTTCGGATGGAAAGGGAGCCGGTACAGCCCATTCTGTGTCTGGGGATATTTATATCTCCTTGGCTGAGCTGTCTGGAGATCTGGATATTTCCACCACCAGCGGTACAGTGGATGTAAAGCTGCCGAAGACAGCGGCCTTTGATTTCCGCTTCAGCACCACCAGTGGCCAGTGCAATACCTTTTTTGACCAGGTACTCTCCTTTGACAGCAAGAGACGCAATGCCCAGGGCCAATATGGCAGCGGCGGCCATTCGGTGAAGGTATCCAGCGTCAGCGGGGATCTGTCCATCAGGGAATTTTAGGCGAAAAAAGCTTTGTATTTTTGCCCCAAATAGGATAGGATAGAAGCAGGAGGAAAGCATGCCATGAAAGAGAAAATTCAGATAAGCAAAGAAAATGTGGAGACCTTGTTTGAATCCCCCTATCTGCGGGTGGAGGATCTGCAGTATGCGCCCGGAAAGCATTATTACGACGCCACCAGAAGGCGGAGAGAAGACCTTACGGCCCTGAAGACGGACCAGGAATTCGAGAATATGCTGGCAGACGCAGTGAGCTGCTTCGTTATCCTACAGGGGGAGGGGGAAGAGCCCAGACTACTGCTGTCCTATGAGTTCCGCTATCCCGCAGGACAGTATCTGCTCAGTGTGCCTGCAGGGCTTATCGATGAGGAGGATAAGGGCAAGCCAGATGTGTTGCTTTCCACGGCCATTCGGGAGATTGGGGAGGAGACAGGACTGCAGGTTACAGAGGGCGACTATATAACCGTAGTAAATCCTCTGGTCTTCTCAACCCCAGGCCTTACAGACGAAAGCAATGCACTGATATGCGCTGTACTTTGTTCGGCGAAGGTATCTGATTTGTCCCAGGATGGCGCAGTGGGAACCGAGCAGTTTGACGGCTTCTGCCTACTGACCAAAAGCCAGGCCCGAGAGCTTTTGAGGACAGGAAGAGACCAGAGAGGGAAATATTACCCCCTGTATACCTGGGCGGCATTGATGTATTTTGTTTCAGACATGTGGCAGGAGGAAATGGGCTGCGGCAACGAATAAGAGGAGGAAGCATTGCCATGAAAATGTTAAAAATCAACGAAAATATCCCGGAGGCATCAGCCATTGGCCTGGGATGTATGCGGATTACCGGCCTAGGAAGTGCCAGGGCAGTACAGGAGCTTGTGGAAGCTGCCATGGAGGCGGGAATCAATTTTTTCGATCATGCGGATATTTACGCAGGAGGTGAGGCGGAGGCTATGTTTGGGGAGATATTGACCCCAGAGCTGCGCAGCCGCATGGTGATACAGACAAAGTGCGCAATCCGCCCAGGTGTGTGCTATGACTTTTCCAAAGAACATATATTGGAGTCTGTGGACGGAAGCTTGAAGAGACTTCACACGGACTATATTGACATTCTGCTGCTCCATCGCCCGGATGCGCTGATGGAGCCAGAGGAAGTGGCAGAGGCTTTTGACATTTTGAAAAAAACTGGAAAGGTGCGCTCCTTTGGGGTCAGCAATCAGAACCCTATGCAGATAGAGCTGTTAAATAGCTGCCTGGCGGAGCCTCTCTGCGTAAATCAGATACAGTTTTCTGTGGCCCACTGCCCCACCATAGATGGGGGACTGAATGTGAATATCCACAATGACGCAGGATGCACCAGGGATGGCAGCGTCATTGAGTATTGCAGACTGAAGAAGATGACCTTGCAGGCATGGTCTCCCTTCCTGTACGGTATGTTTGAGGGGATTTTCATTGGAAATGAGAAATTTCCTGAGCTGAACCGGGTGATGGATGGTCTGGCGGAGAAATATCAGGTGACGCCCAATGCCATTGCCGTGGCGTGGATCATGCGCCATCCGGCCAATATCCAAACCATTGTGGGAAGCACCAATGAGAAGCGGGTTCGGGAAATCTGCAAGGCTTCGGACATACGCCTGACCAGGGAGGAATGGTATGAGATGTACCTCTCAGCAGGGAAAAAGCTGCCCTGAGCTGTCTGCCCTATGGACTGTCCTGGGCTTTTGGGCAAAATCCTGAGGGAGCGGCAGCTGCCAGTGTGAAAACAAAACGGAGGGCCAAAGGCTCTGTGCCGGGAAGAGCCTGGGCGGTCAGAGAACCACCCATGGCTTCTGCCAGAGATTTGGCTATGGCCAGTCCTAGCCCAGAGCTTCCCTTGCTTCTGGAAACACTATTTCTGTAAAAACGGTGAAAAAGATTTGGAATATCATTTTCTGTGATTTCCGTGGAATCATTTTCAAAGAAAACCTGTACCTGCCCACAGTGTTCTGACATGCCAATGTCCAGATAGCTGTGGGCATATCTTCCGGCATTTTGGAGCATATTTGCAAAAATGCGCTCACAGGCCTCCCTGTTTCCCTGAGCCATTACAGAATGCTCTGGCAGGTGAATTTTCAGGGAAAATCCCGGCCGTTCCAGGGAAAATCCTGAGAATCCCGGAAATTCTCGGGAAAATCCCGGAGATTCTTGGGATTGGTAATTGTCCGCAAGGCTCTCCCGCAGGAGTCTGCACAGATCCAGGCGCTCCAGCTCCAAAGCGAAATCCATGGCATTTAAGCGGGAGAAGGCATAGAATTGGGACACCAGATGCTCCATGGACCGGGCGTTTCGCTCCAGGATCTCCAGAGATTCTGCAAGCTGGAAAGAGGTGCTCCCTGCAGGAGACTTCAGCCATTTTAGATATCCTAGTATGACAGTGAGAGGTGTCCGCAGATCATGGCTGATATTTTCGATCTGCTGCTGGAATTCCCGCTCTCGCTTCTCATAGGTCAAATGCTCCCTGCGAATCTGCTCCAGCGTGCGGTTGATGGATTTGGTAAGCGCCTCTAAGCCTTTGTCTGGCAGGGGCAGATGGAGAATCCTGTTCTGGAGCACATTGCCTTGGATTTCAGTGAGCTCCTGCGTTGTGTCCCGAAGGGCACGCTCCAGTCCGAAATACCGGAAAGCAAAATACGTTGTAGCGACTATAAATATCATCAGCCCCAAATCTCGAATCCAGAAAAAATCTCCCATGGTCCGCCTCCAATCCGCTGTAGGAAAGCCATATCAAATATCCCGTTTCCTCAATAATAGCACACCTGCCACGCTAAACACAAGGATTCCCGCAGCGCCCGAAATGAGACATTTTGCCATGCCCGCTCCGGTGTCCCACAGGGTAATGCATTCAGACATGTTGACCTGACTTCCGGCAGAAAGGAAATTGACAGGCATCCACATGGCGATATGCATGAGAGCATCCCCGCCAAAGGGCAGGAGCATCCCGGCCAACAAAAGGAGCTTAGGCAGGAAAAGCATAACAGTCAGCCATGCCAGCAGGCTGAAAAAGCTGTTTTCAAAGAAATCCAGAAGGATCACAGCCAGAATCAGAGCTGCAATGCCAATCAGGGACATGGCCGGAATTTCTAACAGCATGTCCAGGGCAGTGGTGGGACCAGCAGGATCCAGCAGCAGTGTGGCGCTTCCAATGTACAAGGGCAGCGTGACAGCCAGTAGAACCAGAGAGACCACAAGGCAGACCATGCATTTTGCTGCCAACAGCTGCATCCGGGAGAGGCCAAAGGCGATGCTATTTCCCATAGCGCCACATCGCCTGTGGGATTCGTAGAGCATGACAGCCACGTCGGCGGCCACATAACAGTACAGCATGGGCACAGATACCAGCATGGAATAGGAGAAAGAGGTAGTACCGTAGTGGAAATGCTCCACATTCCTCATGAGACCTAGGGTCAGGTTCATAAACAGAACAATACCCAGCAGACCCATGGCTGTCCCATGGATTTCTTTGCTGCGGACCGCTCGGTAGAGCTCGCTTTTGAGATAATTTAACATACCTGTGTTCCTCCATTCTTCAAGTTCATGTAATAGTCCTCCAGAGAGGCAGCCCTGCGCTCTAACCGCAGGATACAGAGCCCGTTATCCATGGCCAGACGGCTGTAGCTTTCAGGGGGCTGGTGGGAGCCCCGGACCTGGATGGTGCCGTCTGGCAACACGCGCCAGTGCTCCTGGGGAAAATGCTTTGTCAGCAGCGCAGCATACTTTTCTGTATCCTCCACAGCTATATCCAGACGGTCCGCACATTTTTCGTTAAGCTCCTGGGCAGATATTTGCTCCAACAGCTTTCCTTTGCTTAAGAAGCCGAATACAGTGGCAGTCTGCTGGAGCTCAGGCAGGATATGGCTGGACAGGAGAATGGTGATGTTCTTCTCCTGGTTCAGACGGTGGAGCAGGGCACGAAATTCCACGATGCCACTGGGGTCCAGGCCGTTGATGGGTTCGTCCAGAATCAATAGGGAAGGCTCTCCCAGCAGCGCAATGGCCAGGCTCAGCCGCTGCTTCTGGCCCAGGGAGAGACGTTTGCACCTTTCCCGGCGCTTTTCCTGGATATCTAAAAGGGTCAGGAGCTCCGTCACCTTTTCCCTTCCGGGGATGCCTTTCTGGATGCGGTAGTATTCCAGGGTCTGCTCCACAGTCATATTGGGGAAAAAGCCTGGTCCCTCAATCATGACACCCATTTGCCTGCGACAGCGGCGAAGGGCCTTTTCCCCGGACTGGCCAAACAGGCGAATCTCTCCTGCGGTGGGAAAAATATGCTTCGCCAGGAGCTTTAAAAAGGTGGACTTTCCGGCACCATTGTCGCCGATAAGCCCGTAGATGCAACCGGGCTTTACATGCAAAGTCACCCTATCCAGCGCCAGGACGGAGCCATACTTTTTACTGACTTGATTTGCCTCTATGATGAAATCCTTCATTTCTGACCTCCTTCTCGCCAGGTGTGTGTTATCTGGCTGACTGATACTAGTATAGACCATTGAGAGTTAGGAAGTCATAAAGAACTTTTAAAGAAGTTTTAAAGTTTGGAAACTTCATTCTGTTCGACTAACCATATACAGGGAATAGAAATACTGCCTCCGCTCCATCAGCTCCTGAAAGGTGCCCTGCTCCACCACCCTTCCGTTTTTCATTACCACCAGTTCGTCGAACCGGCTTAATGTTTTCTCCTCCAGCCTGTGGGTCACCACTAGCCTGGTGAGCCCCTGGATATTTAGGATGGAGTCGGTGACGCCCTCTGCGGTCTCTGCGTCCAGAGCAGAGGTGGCTTCATCTACCAAAAGAACCGGCGATTTCCGAAGCAGGCTTCTGGCAATGGCAATGCGCTGTCGCTCCCCGCCAGACAGACAGGAACCGCCTTCCCCGCAGGCATACCCCTCCCCTTTCTCTGCAATGAGCCTGGACAGGCCTGCTCCGCTGACAGCCTGGTCTATCTGCTCTCTGTCAAATGCCCGGAACATACAGATATTCTGTACAATGGTGTCATCAAAGATAAACACATTCTGCTGAATCACGGAAATCACGTCAAAGATACTGTCAGGCTGCAGGCGGTTTACTTCCTTTCCGCCCACTGTAATGCTGCCGCCATAGCTGGGATAGCTCCCCATGATCAGGTTTAGCAATGTGGATTTGCCGGAGCCGGAACCGCCTACAATGGCATAGCTCTTGCCGGCCTCAAACCGGACATTCACGTCCTTTAATACCCTTTCACCCTCCTCATAGGCGAAATCCACATGTGAAAAGCAGATACCATTCCCTACGGTGTTCAGCTTTTCCAGATGCTCCCCATAGGAAACATCCTCTCCGTACACTGCCATCTTCTCTATGAGCCCTAGGGCTGCCTTTCTGTTGGCCAAAAGGCCTGGCAGCTGTTGGATGGGATTTATGATGTAGTTCATCATCTGGACGAAAGCAATTACCACCCCAGGCGTAATCTTCCCCTGAATGCTCAGATATGCCCCGTAGCAGAACACACCCATCTGCACCATAAAGCCTCCTACAAATGATGCGATATTGACCAGCTCTGCAGCTTTTCTGCGCCTGCATTTAGTCTGCTCCAGCTTTTCGTTTCGGTCATAATACAGTGCTGACGCCTCTTTCTGTGCCTGAAAGCTTTTGATGACCCCCAGGCCGCTGAGCAGATCTTTTACCATGGACATAAAGCTTGCGTTTTTCTCGCTGACTTTTTGCTCTTGCTTTGCGATGGTGTTTCCGAAGGGCAGGGAGACTAAAATGAGCAAAAGTCCCAGAACTATCACCACCAAAGTCAGAGACCAGCTGTACCACAGCATCAGCCCTATAGAGGCAATGGCCTGTAGCGTCAGGGTCAGAAATGTAAAATTCGCTGTCAGATAGTTGGTCTCAATGGAATTTACATCATTGGTCAGGGCCGAGATGTAGCTGCTGGTATTTTCTCTTCCGAAGGAAGCGATGCCTTTGTTTGTGATGGCGTCAAAGGCCTTGTTCCGGTAGCCCTCCACGGCCTTCTTTAGAAAATTGTGCTTGAACTGTCTGTCCAGCAGCCATATGCCCACCATCAACAGCATAAACCCTGCGGAAATTTTTACAAGCCCCACAAGCCTCCCAAGATTCCCGCTCATGGACACGTCTGTCAGCTCCTTGAGCAGATATGCGATGCCCACCTGCATTCCGCTGGACAATAGGACAGCAATCACTGCCAGCATGAAATTTAATCTGTTTTTGGAGTAGAACTCACGGATGTATTCCTTTGTTGTCTGCTTTTGCATATTTTTGTCCATATGGATGTCCACCCTTTCTCTTACCTGGAATGTGATACATAGCTCCAGTATACAGAAATTCTTCCAGCTGTAAATATCATCTGCGCAACGGGTATTTTTTCCTGTGCAACAGGTGTATATTTCCTTTTTTCCCATTTTAGGTCAGAGTGCTTTGCCATCTGAATGAAAATATGGTACAATGCTGACCCAGAAGGCTTTTACAAAATGTCTGGGGGAGGCCACAGCTATGGCTTATAAGATATTGATTGTGGATGATGAGGTAATGATGACAGAGCTTTTATCGGATCATCTGCAGGACTGCGGGTATGAGGTGCTTGTGGCCAATGACGCTTCTAAAGCCTTGGCCCTTTTACAGAGACAGCCGGATTTGATCCTTTTGGACATTAACATGCCGGGGATGGATGGCCTGGAGCTGTGCAGAAGCATACGGAACCATATTGTGTGCCCCATTCTGTTCCTCACCGCAAGGATTACGGAACAGGACAAGATCAACGGACTGCAGTACGGCGGAGATGACTATATCACGAAGCCCTTTAGCCTGAACGAGTTATCCGCCCGGGTGGCGGCCCATCTGCGCCGGGATGAGAGGAACCACAGACGTTCCTCTGTGCTGACCTCCAATGAGCTGATTCTGGACTTGTCCCAGAGGACAATATCTTATCACGGCAGGGAAATTGTCTTTTCCAAAAAGGAGTTTGATCTGATCGAATATCTCATGACCAATGCCAACCAAGTATTTGACAAAGAGCATATTTACGAGGCATTGTGGGGGTACGATGCAGAAGGTGACAGCAATGTCATAAAAGAGTATGTGCGGAAAATCAGGGCAAAGCTGCGGGAGGCCACAGGACAGGAGTATATTGAGACAATATGGGGGGTGGGGTATAAATGGAATCGATGAAATGTGTCGCTAAGAGGAACCTTCCCCTGCGCAGCTTTTTTCTATTGGTGGTATTTACGGTTTTTGGCGTGGTAGTGCTGTTCTCAGCCCTGACCATCTGGGGCTGTGTTGCTTTTCGAAATTATCTCCTGCCGGATCCGGATGCCGCTTACCTGACAGTGCAGGAAAGGCATGAGGACGGTTCTATCATAGAGATGACCACATGGATGGATTTTGGTGAAGCCACAAAGATTCCCCAGCTGCAGACGGAGGAATATGAATATGCGGGCACGGAGGATGGGCCCACAGGATTCGCAGAGACAGAGCCGGGCCGCGCAGAAGCGGAAGGGACAGCAGGGGATGAACCCACAGAAAGCGGCCGGCCGGGAGACTCACGGCAGGAATCCGGCGAAACAGACGCGGACTGGCAGAGCCGCCGATACATTATGATGGATGACCATGGAGATATAGTAGAAGTGGCTTATTCCATCCAGAAAATCCAGAAGAGCTTTGACACACTGACCCCAAAGCGCAAGCTTGCCTACCAGTTTTGCGGTGTGGCCATGGTGGCGGTTCCAGCAGTGCTCTCCATCTGTGGCATCCTGTTCGCCGGGTTCTTTTTCTACAGAAAGCGCCTGGAGGAGCCCCTTGCCATCCTGTCCCGGGCCACAGGGCAGATAGCGGCCCAGAACCTGGACTTCTCCATAGAATACCCCTGCGGGGACGAGATGGGGGCGCTCTGCCAATCCTTTGAGCGCATGCGCGGGGAACTGGCCCAGAACAACAAGTCCATGTGGAGGCTCCTGGACCAGCGCAGGCTCATGCAGGCCTCCATCGCCCATGACCTGCGCAACCCCATCGCCATCATCCAGGGATACGCGGAGTACCTGCAGATCCATCTGCCTACCGGAGATTTGAGCCCCGAGAAGACGGCCCGCATCGCCTCCAATCTGAAGTCGGCGGCCCTGCGCCTGGAGCAGTACACAGAGTCGGTTCGGGTGCTGAACCGGCTGGAGGATATGGAGCCGGACAGGAGCCGGGTGGAGGCGGAGGAACTCCTGGAGGAGATTCGGGACGACCTGAAGGTGATGGCCGACAGGGCCGGGGTCGTCCTGCACATGGAAAGAGTGCGTTCCATGGATGGAGAGCATTCCATAGAGCAAAGGCATTCCATGGAGAAGCCGCCGATAGAAAGCTGTCTCATGGTGGACAAGACAATGCTTTTCCGTATATTTGAAAATGTATTTGAGAATGCCGCCCGCTTTGCCAGGAGCACAGTGTCCGTGGGCTTTGAGCAAAAGGGCGGTGAGCTGACAGTGACAGTGGCGGATGACGGCGATGGCTTCCCCGAGGAAATCCTGAAGAGGTGTAGAAAGACGGTTCTGCCCACCGGGCAGGGGGACGGTCATCTGGGCATGGGCCTCGCCATCAGCCGGGTGCTCTGCGAGAAGCATGGGGGGAGCCTGCGGCTGGCAAACAGAGCCCCTCATGGGGCTGTGGTAAAAATTTTTCTCACAGTTTGACAAAATTTTGGCTTTTAAGGATTAAAGTCTCCTTGTAGCAAAGAAAGCTTTTCTTTTTGAGGAAGAAAAGCTTTCCTTGAAAAAATAGCAAGGAGGTCTTTTTTTATGAAAACATTCAGGTCAAACCATATGAAGAAAACAGTGCGGAGTATAGAGGCATTGGTGCTGGCGGCAGGGATGGCAGTGTCCCTGGCGGCCTGTGGCGGGGACGCTTCGGGCGGCGCGGGCGGGGGAACTCAGGGAGGAGTGGAAGCAGTCCCGGTGGAAGGTGACGGCGGGGCAGCGGGCACAGGCGGCAGCGGGGACGGCAATGGCAACACCGACGGCACAGCTCAAGGCAGCAGCGGCGGTCTTCATATGCTCAGCACCGAGAATGAGGACGGCTGCCATACCCAGGAGGGCTACTATTATATAGAGAAAGAAGACACGGAACTCTCCGATGGCACCTATGGCAGCCACCTGATGTACATGGATTTTGCCGCGCTGCAGGAGGTCTATCTGTGCAGCGATGCCGGTTGCAGCCACGATTCCGCGGACTGCGCCTCCGTGCTGCCCTATGACGAGTTCATGCCCTATACCACAATGCTCTTCCCATACCGGGGAAAGCTGTATCTGTTCAGCAAGGACCAGGACCGGGACGGGTCCATGGAGACGAACTTTGCGGAAGGGGACGCAGGCTGGGGAACTGTGGAGGCAGGCCCCAGCATCCTGTACCGGGCCAATCCGGACGGCACGGACAGGGAGAAAGTGTATGCCTTTGACGCGTCCGTGACGGTGGAGGATTACGTAATGGGAGACGAAAACGGCCTCTACCTGGTGACGAAGAAGCTGACCTCGGAAAAGGACGGCGGGGACACCTACACTCATTCGGAGGACAGAGAGCTGGTATTTTTGGACCCGGAAAAAGGGGAGATGAGCAAAGTATGCCCCATGGACTTTGACGACCGCATTTCCTGGCGAGTGACGGGCTGCTATGACAGAAATATAGTATTTCATGGAATCGACTACGGCAGGGAAGTCTCCGACCAGGAGCGGTTCGATGACGATTTCTATAAGAATTTGTATGAAAATTCCAGCGAAGTGTTCGCCGTCCTGGACATAAGCAGCGGTCAGTTTACCGAAAAGTACCGGATAAGCAACAGCCGGGAGAATTCTTACCAGCTCTCCGGAAATGCCCTCTACGTCTCTTCTGCCGACAGCGGTATAAAGGAAATCAACCTGGACACTGGGGCGGAGCGCAGCGTCTTCAGCGGGGCTGGCAAGTATTATTACCTGAATTGCATCATTGGCGACAAACTCTGCTGCTCGGATTACAGCGGACAGGGCGACTGGGATCCCACCTATTATTATATTGACAGAAATACCGGAGAACTCAGCCATTCCGGGCTGGTGAACAAAAGTCTGGGGTGGAGCCTGGAGTTTAAGGCCGTACTGGATAAAGATGTACTTGTAGTCTATGATTATGAGGCCACGCCTACAGGAGGAGACTCCTATGAAATTACCCTGTACCAGCACGGCCTGATCTCCCAGGCGGATCTGTTCGCGGGCAATGACAATTTCCGGAAGATCAGTATGATAGGAACGGGGTGGTAAAGGATGCTGGAACTGAGCGCAATTACAAAGCGATATGGGGACAAACTGGCCCTGGACCAGGTATCTCTCACCTTTGAGCCAGGTATCTATGGACTGCTGGGCCCCAACGGTGCAGGAAAATCCACGCTTATGAATATCATCACTGGCAACCGCAGGCCTACGGCGGGACAGGTCACATGGGAGGGGAAGGAGATCCAAAGCCTGAAGACCAGGTATCGAAGCATTCTGGGGTATGCCCCCCAACAACAAGGGCTGTATGACAGCTTTACAGGCAGACGGTTTCTCTCTTATATGGCTGCCCTGAAAGGAATTCCTGGCAAAAAGCAGCCAGAGGAAATCAAAAGGGTGCTTTCCTATGTGAACCTGTCTGAGGCCGCGGACCGTGCCATTGGGACCTATTCCGGCGGTATGAAGCAGCGCATCTTGATCGCCCAGGCTATGTTGGGCAATCCGAAGCTCCTGGTACTGGATGAGCCCACCGCAGGGCTGGACCCAAAGGAGAGGGTGCGGATACGGCAGCGGATAGAGGCTCTGTCCGGGGATCGCATTATTTTGGTGTCCACCCATGTGGTGTCGGACATTGAGCCCATTGCAAAGGAGATTATCCTGATAAAACAGGGCCGTATCCTGGATCAAGGTACTGTGGAGGGCCTCTGCAGGAAGTATATCACAGAGGCCTCCCAGGAAAAGAATGGCTGTGGGGCGGAAGTCCTCAGGGAAAAATCCAATGGCCTGGGAGGGCTGGAGCAGGTCTACATGGAGCTGTTCGGGGAGGAGGAAAAAGATGCTTGGGCTGACAAGGTTTGAACTGGAGAAAATATGGGGCAGACGGGAGTTTCTCCTCAGTGTATGCCTGCTGGCGCTGGTAAACGGTTTCCTCCTGTGGTATACCAACCTGCCCGATGGGACGGGGCCAGATTTATCTGCCTACAGGATGTTCCAGGCGGAAATTGACGGGATGACAGAAGCGGAAAAAGGGGAATTCATATGGGATTTGAAAGAGACCATGGATGGCGTGCGGTTTGTGGAGCAGGTGCTGATGCTGCAGAATATAGGAGGGGACATGGGGGAGGCACTGTCAGCTCAAGCGCTGGCAGAGTCCCCGGGAATGTTTGAGGCATACTATGATGTCTATCAGAGGGGAGGGTACTTAAGATTTACGGATTCCCTCTGGCAGGAGGGGGAACTGGTGGATGAGCTGTACGAAGAGTGGAGAAGCTGTGCGGCGTATGGGGAGTACCTGCAGGCAGTGCAGGAAAACAAAAACACATTGGGTGGTATCAAAATCTTTGGCGGGGCACAAAAAGATTCCTTTTCCAGTCGGAATGTGGAGAAGAGCGCCAGAGATTACAGAGAGCTCACAGCAGACCAGATCCGCTGGATGCCGGAAAAAGCAGTCACGGGCTCCCTGGAAAATTCCTGGACGGATCTGCTTTTGCTGCTGTCCACAGCCTTTTTTACAGGGTGTTTGATTCTGGAGGAAAAGGAGAAAGGTCTTTTTTCCATCACACGGACCACCAGAAGGGGCATTCTGCCCAGCCTCCATGCAAAGCTTTGGGCGCTGCTGGTGCACTGTATGGTCTCAGTGGGCCTGTTCTATGGAGGGAATCTTCTGTTTTATGGCTGTACCCTAGGCTTTGGCGACCTTTCGGCTAGGCTGCAATCTCTTGCCACTTATCGGGAGAGCTGCCTGTCCATCAGCATCAGACAGTATCTGATACTTTCCATCTTTACAAAGGGACTGGTGCTCTTTGGCTTTGGGACCGTGCTGGCAGCCCTTTGCATTGCCGCAACCCGCAGTTTCCTGCCCTTTATCGCAGGGGGGATCTGGTATGGGGTTAGCTTCGGGCTGTATGCCATGATTCCCGGGGCCTCTAAAGGAGCTGCACTGAAGTATCTGAACCTGGCAGGGAGTCTGCGGACCGAGAACTTGTATGGGGCTTATTTGAACTTTAATATATTGGGATGGCCAGTGTCCCGGATGGTGATGACTCTGGTGTTAATTGGCCTGATAATTGTGACAGGAGTGTCATTTTGCGCCATACTGTTTGTGAAAGCCGATAATCCTTTTCAGCTCCAGGGCAAGCGCTATGTGAGGCTGCCCTTTAAACCCCATGCCAGCCGTTTCCTCCATGAATGCTATAAAATTACAGTGATGAATCGGGCTGGGCTTGTGCTGCTTTTATTTGGTATTCTCATAGGCAGCAGGAATCTGTCTCACCAATACAATCTTTCTGTGCAGGAGCAATATTATCAGTCTATTATGCTGCAGCTGGAGGGAGAACTTACAGAAA
>CANRZC010000019.1 GCA_947644185.1 uncultured Acetatifactor sp. | reverse complement strand
GGATTGGAATAAGGAGCGCAGGCTTCAGGGACACAGCGATATCCCCTTGAACCAGTTCGGCAGACAGCTTGCGCTGGAGACTGCGGAATCTCTGGCAGAGCTGTCCTTTGACAGAGCATTTAGCTCTCCTTTAAAGAGAGCTCTGGAGACGGCGGAAATCCTTCTGGCAGGACAGAATGTGGTGTTGGAGACAGACCACCGCCTGATGGAAATGGGCTTTGGCCACTGCGAAGGCTGTGCTTTTGATCCGCCAAAGAAAGATCCAGAGCATCCTCTCTATGACTTTTTTTGCAGGCCCCAGCGCTTCAAACCCAGTGCCGGGGCAGAGTCCTTCCAGGAAGCCATGGCCAGAGGACTATCCTTTTTGCAAGAGAGAATTGTTCCTTTAGAAAAGAGCTGCAGCCGGATTCTCATAGTAGCCCACGGTGCTTTTAACAGGTGCCTACTCAGTGCCATTGGAGACATTCCCCTGGAGAAATTTTGGGACATAGGATTGCCCAATTGTGCTGCGTCGATCCTTTCTCTGGAGAATGGAAAATTCCAGATTGTGGAGATGGCGAAAACTTACTATGAGCTGCCGGTGGTGAATGCGAGACCCTGACCAGGAAAAAGAAGTTGAGAGATAGCATGGAGGCAATATGGCAGAACAGACAAGTATTTTTGACACACATGCCCATTATGATGACAAGGCCTTTGACCAGGACAGAGAATCCCTTCTGGGAAGTCTGCCAGACCTGGGCATTGCCAGAGTGGTGAATGTAGGGGCCAGCCTGGCCTCCTGCAGGCGGACGCTTGCTTTGACAAAACAGTATGACTACATCTATGGCGCCATAGGAATTCATCCCAGCGAGACTGGGGAGCTGAATGAAGAAAGCTTTGAGAGCCTGAGAGAGATGTGCAAGGAAAAGAAATGTGTGGCAATAGGTGAGATAGGGCTGGACTATTACTGGGATGAGCCGGATCGGGAGACCCAGAAGAAATGGTTCGTCCGCCAGCTCCATTTGGCAAAGGAGCTTAAACTTCCTGTCATCATCCATTCCAGGGATGCAGCCAGGGACACCATGGACATGATGGAGGCGGAGAAAGCGGGGGAGACAGGCGGAGTCGTCCACTGCTTTTCTTATACAAAGGAGACGGCCGAAGTATTTTTGGACATGGGCTTTTTTATCGGCATCGGTGGTGTGCTGACTTTTCAGAATGCCAGAAAGCTGAAAGAGGCAGTGGATTCTATTCCGCTGGACCGAATGGTGCTGGAGACAGACTGTCCGTATCTGGCGCCAGTGCCCTACAGAGGGAAGCGCAACAGTTCCCTGTATCTGCCCTATGTGGTGACTGCCATGGCACAGATAAAGGGCATCAGTGAAGAGGCTGTGCGGAAAGCAGCCTGGGAGAATGCCTGCAGGCTCTATCATATGGAGGCTTAGAAATAGAAAGTATTGGAGATGCATTATTATGGAAGAAAAAGGCGATCTGCAGAGAAAAAAGAGAGGCTTGACCATTTGGACCAAATATCTGCTGGATTTTATGTTCTATTCCGGCATTGTAGTCACGGTCACCCTGCCATTTAGCATCAAAAAGATTGGGGAACTGCTGCCTTACATGGTGGAGCATTATGAGGAGACGGTGATCATCTATTTTGTGCTGGGAATTGCGGCTTTGGTATTGATCCGGGAACTGCGGCGCATTTTCCGAACAGTTTTAGAGGAGAATTGCTTTGTGCCGGAGAATGTGGTGAGTCTGCGGAAAATGGGGAATTGGAGCTTTTTTATCGCAGGTATGTCCGTAGTGCGCTGCATTGTCTACATGACCATTGCCATGGGGGTCGTGATTTTAGTGTTTGTGATTGCAGGGCTGTTCAGCAAGGTGCTGGCCTATGTGTTTGAGGAGGCTGTGCGGTACAAGCAGGAGAATGATCTGACGATCTGATGCCTGCGCATGTTTGGCCTGCTATAGGGGATACTTTTGGAATGGAAACTCCGAAATGAGAGCTGGAATTTTTATACAATGGAATGGGGACGAGCACCCGCCAACGGCGGATATAGAGGGAAAGATATGGGAATCGTAGTGAATCTGGATGTGATGATGGCAAAGCGCAAGATGAGCCTGACAGAGCTTGCAGGTGAGGTGGACATCACATTGGCCAATCTGTCTATTTTAAAGAATAATAAGGCGAAGGCAGTGCGCTTCACTACGCTGGAGGCTATCTGCAAAGCCCTTTCCTGCCAGCCCGGAGATATCCTGGAATATGTGGAGGATGAGGAGGAAGGGAATTTATAAAAAGTTTAGCTTTATAAATTCTTTCTGCTATTGACGCTGGTGCAGGGATAGAGGTACAATATACATCTGTAGCGCCAAGCGCTGCATGGCCAAACTTTTTTCTGAAACGTTCGAGGGGTGCAAAAGGCATATGAAACAAAAGAAATTTTCTCTGCTTCCCTATATATTGGGATATAAATGGTATTACCTAGGCGGCGTTATTGTGCTGCTGCTTGTGGATCTGGCAAATCTCTACGTTCCCCAGTATACCGGTGAAATTATAGACGGTCTCACGGCTGGCAGGCTTGCATATGAGGGCGTGCTGCAATTGGTGTTTAAGCTGTTTGTGGCAGGCGGGGTAATGGCGTTAGGACGGTTTGGCTGGAGATTCTTTATCTTCGGCGCTGCCAGAGGCATTGAATATCGGCTGCGAAACGATATGTTTGGGCATCTGGAGACTTTGTCTGCCCGTTATTTCAACAGTCACAAGACAGGAGATCTGATGGCCCGCTTTACCAACGATCTGCAGGCTATTCGCATGGCAGTAGGCATGGCGGTGGTGACCGTGTTTGACGCGGTGGTGATGACAGCCATGGTTTTGGTAAAGATGGTGGTCTATGTGGACTTCAAGATGACACTTTTGACCCTTGTGCCCATGATTCTGATTGCCATAGGCTGCTATTTTTACGGAATTGAGGCCAAAAAGCGCCAGACGAAGAGACAGGAGGCTTTCTCCAATCTATCGGACAAGGTGCAGGAAAGTCTGGCCGGTGTGCGGGTGTTGAAAGCCTTCGTTCAGGAGGATAAAGATTTTAAGGCCTTTGAGGAAGCCAGCCGTAACAGCATGGAGAAGAATCTGTCCGTGGTGAAGCTGCGGGCGGTATTTGGACCGGCGTTAGATACCATTATAGGCATCAGCCTGCTGATGACATTATTGTTCGGAGGGCGACTGGTGCTGGCGGGGAGTATATCTATCGGTAAGTTTGTAGCCTTTAACTCCTACATCGGCATGCTGGTGTGGCCTATGATTGCCTGCGGGGACTGTATCAATAACTTTTCTCAGGCAGCAGCAGCCTTCCAGAGAATCGCAGCCATTTTTAGGGAGGAGCCGGATATTGTGGATAAGGCGCCTGCCTCCCTTGCTGGGCAGGATGTACATATCAAGGGAGACATCACCTTAAAGAATTTGACTTTTACCTATCCCGACGGAGAGGTGCCTGTGCTAAAAAATGTAAGCCTTCATGTGGAGGCAGGGGAGATGCTGGGAATCCTAGGGCGCACAGGCAGCGGAAAGTCCAGTCTGGCGGATTTGCTGCTGCGAGTCTATGATTGCCAAGAGGGGTCGTTACTTTTGGACGGCAGACCCATAACAGATTTCCCTCTGGCGGTACTGCACCGGGATATGGCCTATGTGCCTCAGGACAACTTCCTGTTCTCGGACACATTGGAGGAGAATATCGCCTTTGGGTTGGAGCAACGTATCAGCGATCACCCGGAGCTGCGGGCCAGCATTCGCAAGGCGGCCCAGGCAGCCTGCATCCATGACAATATCGTGGAATTTCCCGATGAATATAGGACATTGGTGGGCGAGCGAGGTGTCACATTGTCCGGGGGACAGAAGCAGAGAAGCTCCATTGCCAGGGCTCTTTTGATGGACGCTTCGGTGCTGATTTTGGACGATTCTCTGTCCGCTGTGGACACAGATACAGAGGAGCAGATCCTGGAGAACCTGATGGAGCTGCGAAAGGGGAAGACTACAATCGTGGTTGCACACCGTATTTCCACCCTGCAGAAAGCGAACCATATTGCTGTGCTGACAGAAGGGGAGCTGACAGAGTATGGCACCCACGAGGAACTTCTGGAGCTGAATGGCTTCTACGCACATATCTACGAGAAGCAGCAGCTTGAGCAGGAGCTGACGGCAATTTGAGCCACTGGCGCAGAGACTTTACCCTTTAGTGCCGTCGCGCAGCGACTTAATGAGGTAAAGTCACGAAGGCGCACGAGAGGAGTTTTCATGAGAGCCCTTTCGAGTGAAAACTTCTCTCCTGAGGTGTGCGCCGAGGGACTTTACCCTTTAGAGCCATCGCGCAGCGATTTAATTAGGAGGAGCTATAATGAGTGCTTTGACGGATGATAAAATTGAATCCAATTATAAAGGGAATGCGCTGCTGCATCTGCTGACCTATATGAAGCCCTACATAGGTTGGGTGGCCATTTGCCTGGTACTTGTGCTGGCGCTGACAGGGTTCGACTTATACCGGCCTATTTTGATAGGGGATGCCATTGACTTGTTCGAGACCCAGGGGGACTACGGCGTCATTGTGGATACAGCTATCAAATATGGTATTGTGCTGGTGCTGAGCTTTGTGTTCAATATTACCCAGACCTGGCTTCTGCAGAAGACTGGACAGAGCATCATTCTCACAGTGAGAAAGGAACTGTATGCCCATATTCAGTCCCTGAGCAGCCGCTACTTTGACCTGACGCCAGTGGGAAAGCTGGTGACCAGGGTTACCAATGATGTGGAGGCTCTGGACGAGATGTACTCGGGCATTCTGGTCAGATTGTTTCGAAATATCGTGAAGATCATTGGCCTGGCAGCAGTGATGCTGATGCTGGACTGGAGACTGTCCCTTATTTCGTTTCTGCTGCTGCCTGTGGTGGCGGTGCTGACAGTGGTGTTTCGAAAGATTGCCAGAGAAACCTACCGCATTTCCAGAACCAGGCTCACGGATATCAATACCTTTCTCTCTGAAAATATATCCGGTATGCGCATTATTCAGATATTCGGCAGAGAGAAGAGAAAGTTCGAAGAATTCAATGACAAAAACTATAAATTGTATCGGGCCTTCTACCGGGAAATGATGGTGTTTGCCATTTTCCGCCCCCTGATATTTATCCTCAGTATTCTTGCCCTGATGACTGTGCTTGGGGTGGGCAGCAAGGATGTGCTAAACGGAACCATTACCATTGGTACACTGTACATTTTTGCCCAGTATATCCAGTCCTTTTTTGAGCCCATTCAAGAGCTGGCGGAGCAGTTCTCCACCCTCCAGTCCTCTATTGCCTCTGCGGAGAAGATTTTTACCATTATGGATGAGGAGCCTCTGGTGAAGGAGGATGAGAATCCTATTACGCTGCCGGAAATAAAGGGCCGGATCGAGTTTTCTCATGTGTGGTTCGCCTATGACAATGAAAACTATGTGCTGCGGGACGTGTCCTTTGTCATTGAACCCGGTGAGAGAGTGGCTTTTGTGGGCGCCACCGGCGCGGGAAAATCCTCTATCCTGAATTTAATTGGACGGTATTACGATATTCAAAAAGGGAATATTTATATTGACGGCGTGGACATTAAGAAGCTGAGCAAGAAGCAGCTGCGCAGCGCCATTGGGCAGATGCAGCAGGATGTGTTTGTGTTTGAGGGAAATGTGGAATACAATATTCGGCTGCACAATGAAGACATTTCAGAGAAGGATATCAAGGAGGCAGCAGAGTATGTCAATGCTTCCCACTTCATCGAAAAGCTTCCTGGCGGCTATAAAGAGCCTGTGACAGAGCGTGGCTCTACCTTTTCCGCGGGAGAGCGGCAGCTTTTGTCCTTTGCCAGAACCCTGGCCCACAAGCCCAGCATTCTGGTCATGGACGAGGCCACGGCCAATATCGACACGGAGACAGAGCTTCTCATTCAGGAGGCGTTGGAGAAGCTGATGCAGGGCCGGACTACCATTATGGTGGCCCATCGGCTGTCTACCATTCAGCATGCGGACTGCATTATGGTTATGCACAAGGGAAAGATCAGAGAACAGGGCACCCATCAGGAGCTTTTGGCCCAGGATGGCATTTACAAGAAGCTTTATGAACTGCAGATTCACCATGAGGCTACCGCATAGAAAAGAATATGAGGTATGAAAATGCTACGAGACGCTGTGGAAGCCAATCAGTTGGAAGAGGTCAGGAAGCTGTACGAGGCCTCTTTTCCCAAATCGGAGAAAAAACCCTTCGGGTTCATTATGAAGAAGCGGAAAAAGGGCTTATTTGACGTTCTTTCTATCCAGGATGGAAAGGGGCATTTCTGTGGCCTGGCCATTATGATGCTGTCCGGGGGCCGGGCATTGCTGGATTATCTGGCCATTGCGCCTGACTGCCAGGGAGGCGGCGTGGGGAGTCAGGTTTTGGAGGAGCTGCGGCAGCGATACGGAGACGACAAAATTGTAGTGGAAATTGAGAGCACCCGAGGA
Source organism: uncultured Acetatifactor sp. (assembly GCA_947644185.1). GTDB lineage: Bacteria > Bacillota > Clostridia > Lachnospirales > Lachnospiraceae > Acetatifactor. The sequence goes on along the minus strand of CANRZC010000019.1, from coordinate 9,017 downwards.
CTTGAAGGAGCGGATCTGGCGGATAACCGATTGCGCAGGAAGGCCTTTTACCTTAGAAACGGTATGGTGCCCATGGATTTTGTCGTGGATCTGTTCGGGGTGGAGATGGAGGTGCTCACCTTTGGCGGCACGCTTACCTTTGGGCAGTACCATGCCATCTACAAGGCGGTTCTGCCAAAGGCGCTGGCGGAGAGGATACGACTGCAGCCCCGATAGGCTTTGGGAATTCGGAACGCCTGAAAGGGAAATCCCGGCTTGGAAAAAGCTTGCCACATTTAGTTGCAGGATGATAGAATGGAGGTACAGAAAGGAGAGCGCATATGCAGAAATATATCATGGCATTAGATCAGGGCACTACAAGCTCCAGATGTATCTTGTTTGATAGAGCAGGAGGGATCTGCTCCATGTCCCAGAAAGAATTTACACAGATTTACCCGAAGCCAGGCTGGGTGGAACACAATCCCAAAGAAATCTGGTCCTCTCAGCTGTCCGTAGCCACAGAGTGTATGGCTATGGCTGGTGTGGGAGCTGAGCAGATAGCGGCCATTGGCATTACCAATCAACGCGAGACTACGATTCTGTGGGACAAAAATACCGGGGAGCCTGTGTACAATGCCATTGTATGGCAGTGCCGCCGGACCTCGGATATGATTGAAGATCTGAAAAGAGACGGCTTTGACAAAAAGATCCAGGAGAAGACAGGGCTGGTGCCGGATGCCTATTTCAGCGCCTCCAAAATTGCATGGATTCTGGAAAATGTGCCTGAGGCAGGAGAAAAAGCAAAAAGGGGAGAGCTGCTGTTTGGCACAGTGGATACATGGCTTATCTGGAACCTGACCAAAGGGGCCGTACATGTGACAGACTATACCAATGCCTCCAGGACCATGCTGTTCGATATCCACAGAATGGTCTGGGATGAGGAGATCATGGAGCGGTTCGGCATTCCCGCAGGGATCTTGCCTCAGGTGAAGCCCTCCAGCTACATCTATGGCCATACGGATGCCTCTGTGCTGGGAGGACAGATTCCCATTGCCGGGGCTGCCGGGGATCAGCAGGCGGCATTGTTTGGCCAGTGCTGCTTTGACCGAGGCGAGGTGAAAAATACCTATGGCACAGGCTGCTTTTTGCTGATGAATACAGGGAGGGACGCCATTGTGTCCCAGTCAGGGCTGCTGACCACCATTGCGGCCGGAACCAGCGAAGAGCCGGAATATGCCCTGGAGGGCAGTGTGTTTGTGGCAGGTGCGGGCGTACAGTGGCTGAGAGATAGCATGCGGATGATCAAAAGTGCCTCCCAGTCGGAGCAATACTGTGAGGCCGTGGAGGACACGGCAGGGGTTTACCTGGTCCCTGCCTTTGCGGGCATGGGGGCACCTTACTGGAACCAGTACGCCAGAGGTACCGTAGTGGGGCTTACCAGGGGCTGCACCAAGGAGCATTTTATCCGGGCTACCCTGGAATCCATTGCCTATCAGACTGCAGATGTGCTTAGGGCCATGGAGCAGGACAGCGGGATCCGCCTGAAAGGCTTAAAAGTGGATGGCGGTGCCAGTGCCAATGACTTTCTCATGCAGTTCCAGGCAGACATTGTGGACACGCCAGTTCACAGGCCAGAGTGCATTGAGACCACAGCCTTGGGGGCTGCGTACTTGGCAGGCCTTGCAGTGGGCTATTGGAAAGACCGGGATGAAATCAGAGCCAATTGGCAGGTGGGCAAGGTGTTTGCGCCTGCCATGGAAAAGGAACGGCGGGAAGAACTGCTGAAGGGTTGGAAGCGGGCTGTAAAATGTGCGCTTGCATGGGCCCAAGCGTGAACAGACAAAAATGACTTCAACTGTAGGTAAAAAAATGCAGCGGCCAGGGTGGAAGCTGCATTTTTTGCGCACATTACCTTGTAATACGAGGGAAATGTGGTAAAATATGTCTGAGGAATAAAGTAGGAAAGGAAGAAAAGAGATGCTGGTTCAGAAATATAAAGACATGTTATCGGGGAAATCTGTGATTAGGCAGTTGTCGGAATTTGCCACAGCCAGGGGGAAAGAAATTGGATATGAAAATGTGTTTGACTATAGCCTGGGCAATCCTTCTGTGCCTGTCCCACAGGAATTTACAGACGAGATGATTCATATGCTGACAAATAAGGAGACCAATGAGCTTCACGGCTATAGCCCTAGCCTGGGGATTACCAGTGTCAGGGAGGCAATAGCGGCATCCCTGGAGAAACGCTTGGGCCTGCCTTACAGAAAGGAGCATATCTTTATGGCCTCCGGGGCCGCAGGGGCACTGGCCCATGCTTTTCGGCTGGTGACAGAGCCGGGGGATGAGATTGTGACATTTGCCCCCTATTTTCCGGAGTATGGCCCTTATGTGAATCTCACAGGGGCAGTGCTAAAGGTGGTGCCGCCGGATACCCAGGCCTTTCAGATCCGCTTTGACAAGCTGGAGGAAATGTTGACCAAAGAAGTGAAGGCTGTGCTGATCAATACCCCTAACAACCCTTCTGGCATTGTATATTCGAAGGAGACGCTGCAAAAGCTGGCGGATCTGCTGCGCAGGAAATCTGCTTTATATGGACATACAATATATCTGATTTCCGATGAACCTTACCGGGAAATTGTATTTGAGGGGGTGGATGCTCCCTGTGTATCTAGGTTTTATGAGGATACCATCATGTGCTATTCCTTCTCCAAATCCCTGTCCATTCCCGGGGAGCGCATAGGCTATGTGGCTGTGAATCCAAACTGTAAGGACGCGGAGACCATGGTAAATATGTGCGCACAGATTTCCAGAGGCATCGGGCATAACTGCCCCCCTTCTATCATACAGCTGGCAGTGGCAAAGGTGCTGGATAAGACAGCAGATTTAGGCGTCTATGAGACGAATATGAAGATTCTGTATAAGGAGCTTGTGGATTTAGGCTTTACCTGTGTGAAGCCTGGCGGCACTTTTTATATTTTTCCCAAGGCGTTGGAGGAAGATGCCAAAGCGTTTTGCAATAAGGCGCTGCAGTATGATCTAGTGCTGGTGCCAGGGGATACCTTTGGCGCGCCGGGGTATTTCCGCATGGCATACTGCATTGATACGGAAAAGGTGGAGCGGTCGTTGCATGCACTGCGGCGGTTTGTGAGTGAGACATACCGATAGGATGTAAGGGCGGTATGTTTGAAAATGTGGGAGTAACAAAAATGCAGGATATTATGTACCAGGCAGGACTGGTCTTAGAGGGCGGTGGCATGAAAGGGCTGTATACCGCCGGTGTAATCGATTTTTTCCTGGATAAAGGAATTGCGTTTTCCAGTGTGTACGGTGTGTCAGCAGGGGCGTGCAGCATGTGCAGCTATCTGTCAAAGCAGAGGGGCCGGGCCAGGGATGTGTGCATTGATTATGTGGATCGCTGGGATTACTGTAGCATAGCAAGTCTGCTGCTCACAGGGGACTTGTTTAATGTAAATCTAAATTATCATCTGGTGCCGGAGTATTTAAACCCCTATGACTATGAGGCATTCCAGCGCTATCAGGGAAAGGCCTACAGTGTGGCCACAGATATAGTAAGCGGCAAACCTGTGTATTTCCGCATTCGGGATATGAGAAAAGATATGACGAAAATACGTGCGTCTGCATCGCTGCCTTTCGTGTCCCGGAATGTGCCCATAGGTAAGGGGCTGTATCTGGACGGCGGATTGAGCGATTCCATTCCAGTGCAAAAATCCATTATGGATGGCAACCGTAAAAATGTGGTGGTTATGACCAAGGAAATGGGCTTTGTCAGAAAAGCCACCAGGGGATATATGCTGAGGCTGGCAGGTCTGAGATATTGGAGATACCCGAAGGTCACGGAGCTGATGATGAAAAGGGGCGAGCATTACAGGGAGCAGGTGGCCTATGTGAACAGGCTACAAAAAAGTGGCCAGGCATTTGTCATCCGGCCAAAGGGTGCTGTGGATGTTGGACGGGTGGAGAAAAATCCCCAAAAGCTCAAGGCTCTATACCAGAGAGGGTACCGAGATGCAAAAGCCTGCTACAGAGAACTGCTGGCATTTTTGGAAGCATAAAATCTATATAAGGAATGGAGAGTGAAAATGGCTGAGTTTATCGAAATTATCAAGGCAATTATCTATGGCATTGTGGAGGGCATTACAGAGTGGCTGCCCATCAGCAGCACAGGGCACTTGATTTTAGTGGAGAGTCTGATGCCCTTTCAGCCCCTGAAAAACGGCGTGGGCGTAAGCGAGGAATTCTTTGGCATGTTTGACGTGGTCATCCAGCTAGGGGCGATTTTGGCAGTGGTTGTGCTGTTCTGGAAGCAGATATGGCCCTTTGCCCTGACAAAAAGGGAGAGGGAAGAGACAGGTGAACAGGGAGTCATGTCCTATTTCAAAAAAGACATCTGGGTTTTATGGTTCAAGATCCTGGTGTCCTGCGTGCCGGCAGCAGTCATTGGCATTTTGTTTGACGATGTGTTCGATGCACTGTTTTACAATCCCACCAGTGTAGCCATCGCACTGATTGTGTTCGGTGTGGCTTTCATTGTGGTGGAGAACTGGAACAGGGGGAGAAAGCCCAGAATCCGGAAATTGTCCCAGATTACTTACCAGACCGCATTTCTCATCGGCGTATTCCAGCTGATAGCGGCTGTGTTTCCCGGCACCTCCCGCTCTGGCGCCACCATTGTGGGGGCACTGCTCATTGGGGTGTCCAGGACTGTGGCAGCAGAATACACCTTCTTTTTGGCTATTCCAGTGATGTTTGGCGCCAGCCTGCTGAAGGTGGTGAAGTTCGGCTTTGGCTTTACCTCCATGGAGCTGACTCTGCTTGTAGTGGGGACAGTGGTATCCTTCCTGGTGTCCCTGTTTGTGTTGCGGTTTCTCATGGCCTATATCAAAAAGCATGACTTTAAGATATTTGGCTGGTACCGGATTGCGCTGGGAGCAGTGGTGCTTTTGTACTTTGGCATCCTAATGTAGAGAGATATTTCTTGACCTGCATTGAAAAACTACGATTCTGTTGACATTTTTAGAAAAAGGGAATACAATATGCAAGGCGGGTAGGGCAAAAGAATGCTGATGCCTGTTCATCATAGATACATGAAAAGGAGAATGAAAGAAAGGAAGTGGAATTATGGCAGGAAGAAAATCTACCAAACCTGCAACAAAAGCGACGGAAACAGCAGAGGTTGAAGCTATCGAACCCAAGGCAGAAGAGATAAAGACAGAAAAAATAGCAGAACCCAAAGAATCCCCCAAAGCACCTGCAAAGAAGACTGCAGCGAAGACTACGAAAGCAGTGAAGAAAGCAGAGGAGCCAAAGGTGGAGGAAGCAAAGGCAGCGGCGCCTAAGACAAAGGAAAAGAAAGCGCCTGTGAAGGCAGCCACAAAGAAAGTGGTAGAGAAATGTACGCTGCATATCCAGTATGGCGGTAAGGCTTACTCTCAGGAAGACTTGCTGAAAATTGCCAAGGATGTATGGAAATATGATCTGAAGCGCAAAGCAGGTGATCTGGAGAATGTAGAGCTCTATGTGAAGCCAGAGGAGAACAAGGTGTACTATGTAATGAATGGAGAGAGCGGAAGCTTCGACATTTGAGAACTGTTTGAAAAGGAATGGTCTAAAGAGCGGCATTTGAACCCATGCAGAATGCGGGGTTCAAATGCCGTTTTTGTATTTAGAATTTTTTTAGAATTATTTTTCAGGAAATCGGTTGACAATACATAGGGTAAGTGCTATTTTATGGTTAGCAGATGTTAGCACTCCTCACAAATGAGTGCTAATAACAGAAAGGGAGGCGCCTTGGATGGAGCTGGATGAGAGAAAAAAGAAAATCCTGCAGGCTGTTATCCGCAACTATCTGGAGACAGGTGAGCCGGTTGGCAGCAGAACCATTTCCAAGTATACCGACCTGAATCTAAGTTCTGCGACTATCCGAAATGAGATGGCGGATCTGGAGGAGATGGGCTACATCTTTCAGCCCCATACCTCTGCAGGCAGGATTCCCTCTGACAAGGGCTACCGTCTTTATGTGGACGCTATGATGGCGGAAAAAGAGCGGGAAGTGGTGGAGATGAGGGATATGCTGGTGGAGCGCCAGGACAAGATGGAGACGCTGCTAAAGCAGGTGGCCAGAGTGCTGGCCCAGAACACCCAGTATGCCACCATGATTTCCGCGCCCCAGACCAAGCGCAGCAAGCTTAAGTTCATTCAGCTGTCTCGAATGGATGCAGGTCAACTGCTGGCGGTGATTGTCATCGAAGGGAATGTGATTAAGAACAATATCCTTTCGGTGCAGGAGGAATTGGACGATGAGACGCTGTTAAAGTTAAACATCCTGCTAAATACTTACTTAAACGGCCTGTCCATTGATGAAATCAATTTGGCCATGATAGCTGTCATGAAGCAGCAGGCAGGAATCCACAGCGCTATTGTCAGTGAGGTCATTGACGCGGTGGCAGAAGCCATTCGGGCAGAGGAAGATTTACAGATTTACACCAGCGGTACCAACAACATTTTCCGGTACCCAGAGCTGGCTGATCAGCAGAAGGCTAGCGACCTGATCAACACCTTCGAAGAAAAGCAGCTTTTAGGGGAGCTCCTTCAGGAGGCACATGCGGAGAGCGAGGAGACAGGTATCCAGGTGTACATTGGTGCGGAGACCCAGGTGCAGAGCATGAGGGATTGCAGCGTGGTCACAGCCACCTATGAATTGGGGGGTGGCATGAAGGGGACAATCGGTATCGTAGGACCTAAAAGAATGGATTACGACAGGGTAGTCGGCACTTTGAGAGCGATACAGACCCAGCTGGATGAGCTGTATGGCTCAGAGGAAAAGAGCCCGTAGAATAAAAGAAATGGAGGTTGACGATCGGGAATGGCAGAGCAGGAACATGATGTGGAAATAGAGAAAGAAAAGAATCAGGAAGCCCCCGAGACGGAAGAGGGAACAGAGGACTGCTCCAGGGCCCAAGAGTCTGAGAAGCAGACAGAGGGCGAGGGGGATACACTGGAGGAAAGCCCTGAGGAGGAAATGGAGGCAACTCCCCCAGAGGGAGAGGATCCCAAAACCTGGGCAGAGAAGCGGGCTGCGAAAAAGCAGGCAAAGCTGGATAAGAAGGCACAGGGATACAAGGATCAGATCGACCAGCTGGAGGATAAGGTAAAGCGACAGCTGGCGGAGTTTGAAAATTTCCGCAACCGGACAGAGAAAGAGAAGCACGCTATGTTCGAGACCGGTGCAAAGAGCGTCATCGAGAAGATACTTCCGGTGGTAGACAATTTTGAGAGAGGCCTTGCCACAGTGCCAGAGGACAAAAAGGAAGATCCCTTTGTAGATGGCATGAACCGGATTTACAAGCAGCTGATGACAGAGCTGGAGAATATAGGCGTAAAGCCCATTGAGGCTGTGGGAAAAGAGTTTGATCCCAATCTCCACAACGCAGTGATGCAGGTGGAGAGCGAAGAGTACGAATCCGGCGTAGTAGCTCAGGAGCTGCAGAAGGGATATACCTATCGGGATAATGTAGTGCGGCATTCTATGGTGGCCGTGGTTGTATAGTGCCCAGGGAGTTCTAGGGCAGCAGGGATTGTGATTGGCAATAAATTTTTTAGATAGACTAGGAACAAATTCAGGAGGATATAAAAATGAGTAAGATTATTGGAATTGACTTGGGTACCACAAATAGCTGCGTGGCTGTGATGGAGGGCGGCAAGCCTACTGTTATCGCCAATGCAGAGGGAGCGAGAACAACACCTTCTGTGGTAGCTTTCACAAAGACAGGCGAAAGGCTGGTAGGTGAGCCTGCAAAGCGTCAGGCAGTTACCAATGCGGAGAAGACCATTGCTTCCATTAAGAGAGACATGGGTACTGACAATGGCCGTTCCATTGACGGCAAGAGATATTCCCCGCAGCAGATTTCTGCTATGATTCTGCAGAAGCTGAAGGCGGACGCTGAGAGCTATCTGGGAGAGAAGGTAGGGGAAGCAGTTATCACGGTTCCCGCATATTTCAATGACGCTCAGCGTCAGGCCACAAAGGATGCAGGTAAGATTGCCGGTCTGGATGTAAAGCGTATCATAAATGAGCCTACAGCTGCTGCTCTGGCCTACGGTCTTGACAATGAGAAAGAGCAGAAGATCATGGTGTATGACCTGGGTGGTGGTACTTTTGATGTTTCCATTATTGAGATCGGCGATGGGGTTATCGAGGTTCTGGCTACCAACGGAGATACCCATCTGGGCGGCGACGACTTTGACAACAAGGTGATCCAGTGGATGCTGTCCGAGTTCAAGAAAGCTGAGGGCGTAGATCTCTCAGGGGATAAGATGGCTATGCAGAGACTGAAAGAGGCGGCAGAGAAGGCAAAGAAGGAGCTTTCCAGCGCTATGACCACCAACATCAATCTGCCCTTCATTACGGCCACTGCGGAAGGCCCCAAGCACTTTGACATGAACTTAAGCCGTGCCCAGTTCGATGAGCTCACCAGAGATCTGGTAGACAAGACTGCGATTCCCGTACAGAACGCTATGAAGGATGCAGGCCTGACCAATGCGGATCTGGGGCAGGTGCTCTTGGTAGGCGGTTCCACCCGTATCCCTGCAGTACAGGACAAGGTGAGACAGCTCACTGGCAAGGAGCCCAGCAAGTCCCTGAATCCCGACGAGTGTGTTGCCATTGGCGCCTCCGTACAGGGCGGGAAGCTGGCAGGCGACGCCGGCGCAGGTGATATCTTACTGCTGGATGTGACCCCTCTGTCTCTTTCCATTGAGACCATGGGCGGCGTAGCCACCAGGCTGATTGAGAGAAATACCACCATTCCCACAAAGCACAGTCAGATATTCTCCACTGCAGCTGACAATCAGACAGCAGTAGACATTAATGTAGTACAGGGCGAGAGACAGTTCGCAAGGGACAATAAGTCTCTGGGACAGTTCCGTCTGGATGGAATTCCTCCTGCAAGAAGAGGTGTGCCTCAGATCGAGGTTTACATAGTAACAAAAGCTGAGGATACAGTGGGGTCTACATCAGA
>CANRZC010000018.1 GCA_947644185.1 uncultured Acetatifactor sp. | reverse complement strand
GACTTGGTCTCCGGCAGATATGTAGTCGATGCAAAATCCATCATGGGCATCTTCAGCTTAGATCTGTCCAAGCCCATTGATTTGAACATTCACACAGAGGAAGGCGCAGACGAGGTACTGGAGTTCTTAAAGCCCTATATCGTACCTTAATTTCATGTATTTATACATAAGGAAAAGCTGTAAAAGGCCTCTTTTGGGAAGACCCCAGGAGGCCTTTTTTCAGTTAGCCAGATTCGATTCATGCTTCTGCAATGATCAATTCCTTTGTATCCAGCGCCACCTGCACCAGCTCTTCTATTTTCTCGTCTAAATTGTGCTCATGGCGACGAATGACTTTGAGATTGGGCTTTGTCACAGGATGCTTGGCCACAAAAATCGTACAGCAATCCTCATAGGGCAAGATGGAGGTCTCAAATGTCTCAATCCGGTTGGCCACCTCCACAATTTCCAGCTTGTCAAAGCCAATCAGGGGCCTGTACACTGGCAGTTCGCACACTTCATTGGTGGCAATCAGAGACTGCATGGTCTGGGAGGCCACCTGTCCAATGCTCTCTCCAGTAATCAACCCCAGGCACTCTGTGTCCTTTGCAATCCTCTCGGCGATCCGCATCATATAGCGGCGCATAATGATGGTCAGCTCCTCATGAGGGCACTTCTCGTGAATATAAAGCTGAATATCTGTGAAATTAATAATGTGGAGCCAAATAGGCCCAGCATACCTGGATACAATCCGGGCCAAATCCACTACCTTCTGTTTCGCCCGCTCACTGGTGTAGGGCGGCGCATGAAAGTATACCGCGTCCAGCTTTACGCCCCGCTTCGCTATCATATACCCTGCCACTGGAGAATCAATGCCTCCAGATAAAAGCAGCATAGCCTTGCCCCCTGTGCCCACAGGCATACCCCCAGGGCCAGGTATGATCTCCGAATAAATGTATATCTTTTCACGGATTTCCACATTTAGCAAAATTTCAGGCTTATGCACATCCACGGACATCTCCGGGTAAGCATTCAAAATTGCCTCCCCTAAGTCCGCATTGATCTCCATGGATTCCTTTGGATAATCCTTCCGGGCCCGCCTGGCATTTACCTTGAAGGTCTTATGCTTGTCCGCATACACCTGGTCCACATAGGCAACCACTCTCTCACAGAGCTTTTCAAATCCCTCATCCTCCGCATAGACCACAGGGCAAATGCCAGAGATGCCAAACACCCTCTTAAGCCGGTCCACTGCGTCCTCAAAGTCAAATTCCCCCTGGGCCTCCACAAAAATACGTCCCTGAGATTTGTGAATCAAAAAATGGCCGTCACATTTTTTCAATGCAAACTTCATCTGGTGCACCAGCATGTCCTCAAACAAATACCGGTTCTTTCCCTTTACGCCGATCTCGGCATATTTTATCAAAAAAGCTGTAAACATTTTCCTGTCCTTTCTCCTGGGCATTCTTCCCTGGTACCGGAAAGCCCTTCACACGCCCTTGGAAGAATGCCTGTGCTTTAGGCATTCTTCCCAAAATGGCTTACATTTTTCGTGTATATCTGCGCAGCATAGGAACTTTATCATACAATGCCTGCAATGTATGGTCCAGTTCTTCCTGGGTGGTGTAAACGGAAAAGCTGAAGCGGATAGTAGATTCCAACAGCGCCTTATCAATGCCAATGGCCTTCAGCGTAGCGGACGGCTGGGGCTTTCTGGCAGCGCAGGCACTTCCCGCTGACACATAGATTCCCTCCTCTTCCAGTGCATGTAAAAGCACCTCACTGCGAACTCCTCGAACAGACACGCTGACAATGTGGGGCGCTGTGCCCGCACCATCCGGCTCCCCCGGCAGCAATCCGTTGATCTGCACGCCCTCCAGCCTCCTCACGCCGTCCATGAAATATTTCTTGCACTGATAGAGCCTTTTCCTGTCATCCTCGTAGTGGGCATCCAAAAGCTCTGCCGCCTTTGCGAATCCTGCCACTCCAGGCACATTGTCTGTTCCTGACCGCAGGTTCATCTGCTGCCCTCCCCCATGAATGATGGGCTGAAGCTTTACCTGGCTTCCCATGTACAGAAGCCCTACGCCCTTTGGCCCGTGAATCTTGTGGCTGCTGGCAGACAATAGGTCAATGCCCATCCTCTTTGGATAGATCCTATCTTTCCCAAAGCCCTGTACTGCGTCCACATGAAACAGGGTATGAGGATTCATACGTTTCACCAGGTTCGCTGCCTCTGTGATGGGCTGCAGAGATCCGATTTCATTGTTGGTATGCATGATGGAGACCAAAATCGTCTCCTGGGTCATGGCCCGCCGCAAATCCTCCAGGGATATTTGCCCATAGGCATTCACTGGCAGATAGGTCACACGAAAGCCTACAGACTCCAGATACCGCATGGTATTCAAAATGGCCGGATGCTCGATCTGTGTGGTAATCAGATGCTTCCCCTGTCTGGCATTGGCCCTGGCACAGCCGATCAATGCCATGTTGTCCGATTCCGTTCCGCCTGAGGTAAAGAAAATCTCCTTATCTTTTACTTTGAGAAGTCTGGCAAATGTCTCTTTTGCATTCCTCAAATATTGTTCTGCCTGTACTCCTTTCATGTGAAGGCTGGAGGGATTCCCGTAATCCACACACATGATTTTCGTCATCAGCTCCGCCACCTCCGGGAAAACTCTGGTGGTAGCGGAATTATCCAGATATATTTCCATGACTTTGCTCCTTTATCAAACAGATGCCCGTATCATCGACTTATATTATCATATGCCAAAACTTCTGTCTCTGTCCCTGGCTTCCATTCTTTTCAATATACTCTCGGAATATTCCGAGAGTATATTTTACATTATAGGAAAGTTCTACGCAAAAGTAACGCCGGCAAAGTTGCGAAGCAACTTTTAAGTGCCGCTCTCTTGCGGCACTTTTATACCTCCAGCAGATACAGCATCCAAGATAGCACAGCAAGCCCAGCAGTCTCTGTCCTTAAAATACGCTTTCCCAGGGTGATGGGTTGAATCCCATTCTCTTTTGCAAGGGTAATCTCCGCCTCTGAAAAGCCTCCCTCTGGCCCTATGAACACAGCGATACTCTGGCCTGGGCCAATGCTGTCCAAAAGCTTTCTGGTCTGGGACATGTCCTGGGCCAATTCATAGGGAATCAGGGCCACATCCATCCCTGCTGCCCTTTCTACTGCCTGCGCAAAGGATGACACCTCTGTCACTTCCGGGATAATAGCCCGTTTACTCTGTTTGGCGGCTGCCTCTGCAATGCCCTGCCAGCGCTTCCGCTTTACAGCGGCCTTCTTATCATCCAGCTTCACCACACAGCGGCTGACTGCCACAGGTATTACCTGATACACTCCCAGCTCCACAGCCTTCTGAACAATCAGTTCCATCTTGTCCCCTTTGGGAAGCCCTTGAAACAGGAAAATCCGCGCTGGCAGCTCCACCTTGTCCTCCTTGACGAAGCGCAGCTCGCATAGAACCTGGCTCTCCTCCAGCGCACAGATAGCACAGCGATACTCTCTGCCATCCTGCCCATTGCTGACAGCAATCTCTTCCCCTACCCGCATTCGGAGAACATTCTTGATATGGTTTACATCCTCCCCGGTTATGATGACACTTTTGTCAGAAACATGAATTTGTGTGGGATCTACAAAAAACTGATACATAATCGCTCTATGACTCCTTTTGGCCGCTTAGAAAATCCTTGCACGCTGACACACTCACCCATTCCCCCTGGTGGTTCACCTCCAGCACCTGCAGTCCTGCCGCCTTCACCGCTTCCACCACAGTCTCCTCCTTGTCATCTATAATACCGGAGGTAATGTAGATCCCGCCAGGCTTTAGCTGGTTCACAATCACAGGGGTCAAAGGCACCAGCACATCCGCCAAAATGTTAGCCACCACAATATCATAGCGCTCATACCCTACCCGGTCCTGTACAGCCTTGTCTGTAATAATATTTCCAATCAACATCTCAAAGCGGCTGGGGTCAATGCCGTTGGCCTGAGAATTTTGGGCCACTGCCTCCACCGCACATTCATCCAAATCTGTGCCCACTGCATGGCCTGCGCCAAACATCAGGGAGAGAATGGACAAAATGCCACTGCCTGTGCCCACATCCAAAATCTCTGCCCCCGGCTTCATATATTTGCGCAACTGTCGCACACAAAGCTGGGTGGTCTCATGCATGCCTGTGCCAAAGGCAGTCCCCGGATCAATGTGCAGCACCATCCGATTCGTATCTTCCACCTTCACATCCTCCCAGGAGGGTATTACCAGGATATCGTCAATATAGAATTGGTGGAAATATTGCTTCCAGTTGTTGATCCAGTCAATGTCCTCTGTCTCATCCACAGTCACTGTGCCCTCTCCGATATCCATAAACTGTCGGATTCCCTCCAGCTCCTGCTCCACCTTTTCCAGAATGGTCTTCTCCTCTATGGGCTCTCCGCCAACCATCAGACTGCCTTCCTCGTTCTCTTCCACAAAAAAGCTTAGATATGCAATCCCGTCATCCTCCGGTCCCTCCGGCAGAATGTCCACGAACATTTGCTCCTTCTCCCAGGAGGTCAAAGGTATCTTATCCTCAATCTGTGCACCCTCCAGTCCGATGTCATAGAGTGTACTGATGATAATGTCCTCTGCGTCTGTTATGGTCTTTACCTTAAACTTTTTCCACTTCATTGTCTTCCCCTGCTTTCTCTTCCTCTATGCCATGACTCCAGCCTCTTCTCCCACTCTCACACAGGCCCAGCACCAAAAAGAAAAATGGCGCATTCAGCACCTGTTGAAAGCTGATGAGCCCATGGGCTCCGTACATGGCAATGGCCATCAGTCCGATCCAGAATACGCACCCATTGTCCCGATTTGCCGCATTAGCTTTTCCGCCTTTTTCCGGCCTCTCCGCTGGTCCCTCTTTCCCTGTGCCGCCCAGGCAGTCCTGCCTCTGGCGGATGCCCCGAAAACACTGGTACAGTCCTATCAGGAATATGGCCAGATAGCTTGCTGTCCCCAATATTCCTATATTACATAGCTGACTTAAAAATTCACTGTGGGCATTGGTGAAGACTGCGGTCTCCCAATGCTCCCCCTTCCACACATCCGAATTCGCCCCCAGCCTGTTAAAGACTGCCTCTGCATAGCAATCCGGCCCGGCTCCCAACAGCTTGTCCTTCCCATCCGCTGCCCGAAAGCTCTCCAGGGCAATCCGCCACAGAAATCCCCTGCCACTGCCGAAGCTGTCGTCAATGCCCCGCCCCAGCAACACAAGCACCCCCAACGACAGCCCAATCAGCCCACCGCTTATGAGCACTATCTTCACAAGCTTACGCTGTCTCCTATATCCTGAACTCTGTCCCACTCTCCCACACAGCAGACAGGCTCCCAAAGAGATCATACCGGCCAGAATCCATATATACCATTTCACCTTCACAAAGACATTTCCGTCTGCCACCACCGCTGCCTTATCACCCCGAAGCCACATCCCAAGGCCCATCAGTAGCATACAGAAAAAGAAACCGGCTAGAAGTCCATAGAGGCTCTTGCGCACTGTCTGGTTTTTTCTGCCTAAAAATAGACTGACAGCCACACAGACTATTAAGATTAGCCAGCCTCCCTGGCTGCCCTGTACCCCCAACAGCACAAAGGTCGCCACTGTGCCCACATACAAAAGGACCTTGATCCAGACCCTTTTCTCCTGTAGAAAATGAACCACCAAAAAGGCCAGGGCCACGCTGTAATAGCCGCACAGCCAATTGATATTTCCCAGAGTGGACAGCATATGGCTGTACTCCCAGTCCCCAGAATTCCAGTATATCAACAGCCCCAGCGGATCTATCCCCAGCCGGTGCAGCAGGCCTAACAGGGTTACCAGAAACAGCGCGAATTCCCCCAGATACAGCGGCCATCTGGCGCCATCATACTGCCTGGAGAGAAAGAAATAGGTTCCCACCAGCAAAAGCTGGGAGACTGCCCCCATAAACCATCCGCTATAGCCATCCCAGGCAAGCCTTCCGTAGTCGCTGCAGATTGCTGACAGCACCACAATGCTGCCATAGGCTGCCACGGCCCAGTCCATGGCGCTCATGCCTGCAGCTGGCTTCTTACCCTTGGTCACTGACAGGACGAGAGCTTTTATGCGTCCCGGCATCCCTGCCACCAGCCACAGGCTCAGGCAGAGAAAAGACACATTCCGAAACAGCATATACTTTGTGTCACCCATATTCCAATAGCCCTCCCCAATATACAAGGGCAGGGCCACCAGCAGCGCCACCATATACAGTTTACACAAAAGGCCTAGGAATTCATTGTTTCCGCTCTTCATAACAGCATACATCCCGTTCTCACTAATTCCATTCTATGATATCCTGTCATGACAGTTCTGTCAATGAAAAACACAGGCTTAGCAGTTCTCTATTTCTATGACATGCTGCTTTTTTTGGTAGTTGTCAGGAATAATAAACTCCCAGACACTGTTGCCCTCCTCATCCTCCGATTTCTTCGTAAATCCCTGCAGTGCATAGAATTCTTTTACCATGCCGTTTTTCGCGGTGGGATAATAATACCCTACCAGTTTCTTTATTTCCTTTTGCTGTGCCTTTTCCACCAGCTCATCCATCATTGCATACTCCATATCTCGCTTTAGAACACGACAGCTCATGAGCCAAAGTTCAATGTGAAGTTCCTCCTGATGCTCCCCCTGGATATTACCGATAATCACACTTACTACACCGTTGTCGCCAAATTTGTCACTGAGCTTCCCGTACAAGGTTATCTGCTCTTTGTTCTGTGCTGCAGCTTCAATTTCATTCTGGCTATAGCGTTTGGTGGTTAAGTTAAATTGATTGCTCTTGTTGGTAAGCTGCGCAATTCTGGAAAGGTACATGGGCGAAAAGCTTTTTATTTCCCCCTTCATATCCAGGGATTTCAGATAATCCTCATAGCTTGAAAAGGATGCCTGCAGCTGACTTCTCTGCAAATTTTCCTGGTACATCTCTGTCCTTTTTAGGTCATCCTGGGAAAGCTGCGTCACTTCAAAAAAGCCTGATTTATCAATCACCTGAATATAGTGCTCCGCCTCCGTCATCTGGGGGATGGCTACACCGGGAACCTGCTTTTCAACAATTGCTCTCTCTGCCGGATTGTCGTCCACAAACACAAAGCTCTCTGGCAGCAATGCCATCTCCCTGGCTGTCTCCATCAGATTCACACTTTTGGGGTTCCAGTTGGCCTGAAAGCTTACAAAATCATCCCTATGGAGAATGGAATCCGGTCTCTCAAGGCCGCTGACAGCTTTGTCTTCATCATTTTTTGAGTTCACAGTAAGGGCAATTCCAAGCTGTTTGTGCAATTTCAGATACTCCTGAAACTCGCTGTAGGTCTGTGCCAGGGATGTCTCCTGGCCTATCTCTATGTTTTCAGCTCCGTCATCTCCCACAATGCCTCCCCACAAGGTATTGTCCAAATCCAGATTGAAGGCCTTTTTGTTTTTTCCATATATGGATTTGATAATATTGGCCACATGAAAGGACAGTATGGGAATGGCAGGCACGGCAACCGCGTATTTATACATATGCCAGTAATAGGGATCCGCCCATTTATCCAGCCCATAAGCAGAGGAAATGTAATTCACGTCGCAGATATAGAAATTGTCATGTGTCTGGGCGTAGCTGTAAAAGGCACAGTTCAACATTGTCACAAAATTGACTCTCCCATGGGGATCGCTTGCGTCCTTGTTTCCCAGCAGTCTGAAATACGGATATTCGAAGTTATTCTGGATAATCGGGCAGTGATATGTCCCGTCCAGATGCTCCCAAAGCTGGCGAAATTTCTCCACCACTGCTGCCTTCTTCTGCTCAATGGCTTCCATTCCATCAGCCATTTCCGGGAACTCCTGGATATTCCTGATGCATGTGCAGATATACAGGATATCCGGCGAAAAGCTTTCAAGCGCAGGATTGGGAAATCTTCCCTCCTCATAATATTGATTGTATTCCGACTCATAAAAGGTGGGCTTTATGCCATGCCCCAGCAAGAACAATTCCAGCATAAGCTTGATATCCCGGGTGGTCTCACCTCCCAAAATAGCAATCTTTTTCGTAATCCACCTGACAGAAGTATCCGACAGCAACTGTTTCTTAATGGATTTTTTCTTCTTTAATAGCTCCTCTGGGTCAAAGGGATACTCCAATTCTCTCATCAGTAAGCCTCCACAACTACTTCGTCAATGTACTCCTTGTACGCAGCGTCAAAGGATTCCCATTCGCTGACATTACCAGTGCTTTTCCCAATTCTTGCCTCTATGATCTTTCCTATGTAATCTGTTACCTTTAATGCGCCCCCCAGGTTACAATGTGCATCATCATGACAGTCCACCAGGAATTCCAATCCAGAATCCTCATACACACTTTCCTCATTGAAATCAATATAGGTGATTCCCTGTTCACATGCATACTCGGAAAGGAATCGGTATTTTCCCGGATCGTCAAAGGTGGAGGGTGCCATTGTCAGGATCAAATCCATCCCATTTTCCTGGCATAAGGCAACAATCAAATCCAGATAAGACAGCATAAATGCATTGCCTGCATCCGCCTGGGTCCCCTGTGCCTGTGCATCCACAATGGGTGCAAAGCCCTCAACACCCGCATATTTTGTCAACGGCAAATATCCTTTCCACAGACTGGGCTGGCCAAACTGGTCTATCTTGAAATCGTGGAGGTTAATGCTTTCCCAGCGTTCATGGTATGCCATCATTGGGAAAAGAAAGCTTTCCACAGATAAAGACTCCCATGTCTTCGCCATGTTTACCACTGCACTCCACTTTACCGGAGACCATTTCATAAAGTCAAAAGCTCTCCTAGTAAGCCCTTCCACAGAGGACGCCAGATCCGGATTGTCATACAGATAGAGCATGGCAGTGTCCAACACTACGGTCTTTGGCCTTTGGTAGCGCAGTGCCTCCTTGAGCCAGTAATAGGATGTGAATAAATTTTGCTGCTCACAGGCCAGATTATAGCCGGAAATCCCATATTTATGGTAAAGCTCTGGGGGCATAAATCCACATACCGCATTGCTGCTGCCCAAAAAGATCACATCCACCGTATTTTCCTCCAGCTCATAAAAGTCACTGTAGGTGGAGGTTGTGGGAAAGCCGTTCCCTGTAAAGGTCTTTGGCGTTACAATGGTTAAACACAATTGATACAGCAGGCCTAAAACCACGAAGAAGGAAATAGCCCGAATCAATATCCCTATCTTTTTCATCGCCACTAAAATCCTCCGTAAATGAATTCAGAAGCTTCAAATCCCCTGCCATATCTGCCATACAAAATAACAATAAAAAAGAGTATAAAATACACAGGCCATCGAAATACAAGGGGCTGTTTGTCAAGCCATACTCTTGCATACCCATAACGTTCCCTTAAAATCGCTACAATCAATAATGCCAATACCCCAAAGACAATCAAATTTAGGTTTTTCCCGGTTACAGCCCATTGCAGGATACTTCCATCGAACAAGATCCAGGGATTCCAATTGTCTCTGGTAAAGGTTTTAAGCAGCCTGCCCATGAAGGCAATCCCGTCTCGCACACTGTTAGCCCTGAAAAAGGCCGCTCCGATTGCATAGATGAAATAGGTCTTTATGCGCTGAAGGAATTTGAATCCGAAGGAGTTGGTGTCACATCCCAATTTTCCATAAAGACCGCCAAAAAACGGTGCGGTATACTCTTCCAGCATAAGCACAACCCAGTACCAGAGGCTTACACCCACAATGTACTTAAAAGCCCCATGCCAGAAGCCCATCACCAGCCATAGAGCAAGCATTCCCAGCGAGGTGGTTATGATCTTTCCTGCACGCTTATGCCCTTTCCTTTTCAAAAGCCTATTGATTTTCACAAAGGCTTTGGTTTTCAGCAGCGGATAGAGCACGTAATCCTTTGCCCAGGTTCCCAATGTGATATGCCATCTCTGCCAAAACTCCTGACTATTCAGGGCCAGAAACGGGTTTTTAAAATTCTCCGCAAGCTGGATGCCAAACATTTCCGCTGTGCCGATCACAATGTCCATGCAGCCCGAGAAATCTGTGTACATCTGAAGGGGATACAGAAGTAGTGCCATCCAGGTAAAAAGGCCGCTGTACTCATTTGGACTTGCCCATACTGGGTCTACCATTACCCCCACGCGCTCAGCAATCACGAGCTTCTTAAAAAGTCCCCAGAGAATTCTCTGTGCGCCGTGGGCAAGATGGTTGTATGAGAAGCGCCGCCCCTCATAAATAGATTCCAGATCTCTGTATCTGCTGATAGGGCCTGTTATCATCTGGGGGAAAAATGAGGTAAACAGAAGAAGCTTTAAAGGATTTGTCTGGGCCTTGGCAATTCCCCAATAGCAGTCAATTGTATAGCCAATCATCTGGAGGGTGTAATACCCCATTCCCAGCGCAGCAACCCAGTCCACGATTCTCACAAAGGAGGTTCCCTTCAAAAGAAACCATAATCCAATATCCACCAGAATCGTGAGCCAAATCCACACTCTCCAGACCACGGGCGCGTGGTAATCATCCTTGTTTTCCCGATACTTTGCCAGTCCATTGGTCACTATCCACGCCATGGCTGTGGAAATCAGCAGGTAGACAAAGGTGTAGGGTACCGCCACAAGACAGTAGAAAGCTATACTGAAAAACAGTAGCTCTATCCACTGCCATTTTCGGGGAATGATATAATAACAGACTAAGGCTATGGCAAGAAACGCCAAATAATTTAGCGAAGTAATTGTCATGGTGATTTACCTTCCCATTTCGAGAATGATATCAACCATTTCACCTACATTTTTCATAGTGACAACCTTGCCCATGGGAATCTTAAAATCAAATTCATCTTCAATGGCAACTACCAGATTAATATGCTCAAAGGAATCCCAGCCATCCACATCATCCGCTACAGTTTCATCATGGATCTCAATGGATTCATCATCAAATACTTCCCGGAATACTGCAACCAATCTTTCATAGACCTGTTCTCTTGTCATTTTTTAAGTCTCCTTATCTCATCACGATAATCTTCATTTTAGCTCGTGACACTTTTTTGCCATTCTGGTTTCTTATCTCTATCTTCACTCGTATCATCTGAAGGGCCTGGTCCTTATGGGTCACCTGCCCTTCTACGGTCAGCTCATCCCCTGCAAACACTGGGTTCATAAATGCCAATTCCTCAAAGCTGTGAATCAGGCTATATTTTCCCGGCAGATACATGCCTGCAAAGGTGGAATAAAGGGATGCTGTAAGCATGCCAAAGGTGACATGTGTGTCATATTTTCCCGCTGATATTTCCTTTGCATACCCATCGTCTCTATGGAGCGGGTTCTCATCCCCGCTGAGCATGCGAAATGCATCCTCCATCTCCCCTGTTATCTTTCGGGAAAAACACTCTCGCATACCCACATCAATGTCCTCTAATCTATATGCATTCATCCCTGGTGCTCCCTATCACTTCACAGATCGCTTCCGCGTCCAACCCGTTTATGGCCCGCACTTTTGCATGCGTGCCATACCCATTCGCAAACATATCCTGCAGCCCTATGGGTACAACCTTTGCCCCCAAGCCGCCGTATGCAATGGCTTCCGCCAGGGTGCTTGCTAACCCGCCATATATGTTATGTTCCTCCACAACAAACAGGGTCTTATAATTCAGGGCATCTCGTCTTAGCCAGTCCACATCAAAGGGCTTAATGGAAGCCACATTGACGATTCTGTACTCCTTTCCGCTGTCCGCCAGGATGGAACGGGCTTTCACAACCTCTTCCAGGATACTGCCTGTGGTATAGATGACACCATCCTTCCCGTCAAAGATAAGGTCATTTTTCCCTATTTCCATTTCATAGGTATCTGGAAAGAATTCCTTCTCCCGATTCATTCCAATTCTTATGTATACCGGTCCCTCATGCTCATAGGCAAGTCTGACACACTCACTGACCTGCCTGGGTGTGGACGGTGACAATAGAAGTAAATTGGGCATGGCACGCAGCACAGCCAAATCCTCTGTGGTATGGTGGGTGGGGCCTAATGTACTCCAGGAAAGGCCGCTTCCCATCCCCACGATCTTTACATTCAAATTCTGAAAGCAAATATCGTCTCTGATAAACTCCAGGGATCTGTATGCCAAAAAAGCCCCTGCTGTATAGACAAAAGGAATCTTGCCTACGGTAGCCATCCCGGCTGCTGCCGCAACCATGCTTTCCTCCGAAATACCGAAATTGTAAATTTGTTTGGGAAAGCTCCTGCGAAACATTTCATCATATCCTGTTCCACTGTCCCCAAGAATATGTAGGACATTTTCGTCCTGTTGTGCAAGTTCCATTAATTTCCCCAGATAGGCACTCTGCATTTTGCTCTACTCCAATTCCTCATCTGTTATTTCTAGCTCCTCCATGAAAGCCTTCAGTTCCTTTTTCCCTGGCAATTTAAAATGCCAGCTTGGGCGCCCTTCCATGATGGAGACTCCCTTTCCTTTGGTTGTGTGTGCAATCACAAGATGGGGCTTCCCGCAGAATTGGATTTGCGACAGTGCATGGACGATCCCCTCCACATCATGGCCATCCACCTCTGACACCTCAAATCCAAAGCCAGACCACTTTTCCTGCCAGCGGGGAGCTCCAATGGTTTCCTCCACTGACTCCATCTTTTGAAGCTTGTTGGAGTCAAGAATTACTACCAGATTGTCCAGCTCATACCTGGAGGCATTCATGGCTGCTTCCCACGTAGTACCCTCCTCGCATTCTCCATCTCCCACCAGCACATAGACTCTGGCAGTGCTGGAATTCATCTTAAGCGCCATTGCCATACCCACTGCCATAGGCATACCGTGCCCCAAAGAGCCTGTGGTGGCCTCTATCCATTCACAGTCTCTCACACAGGGCTCGCCGCCTATGAGGGAATCTTTCCGGAGATAGGAATCGTACATCTCATCAGGAATAAGCCCTGCCTCATTCAAAACGCAGTAAAGGGCTAACCCCGCATGTCCCTTACTTAAAACAAACCGATCCCGGTCGCTCCACTTTGGATTATTTTTATCAATGTGAAGCACTTCTTTTATGTACAAAGCATACAAAATTTCAAGGGCAGAAAAACAGGAGGCTAAATGAGCCATTCCTCCTTTATATCCTGCTATAAATATTTTTTTCCTGAGTCTTTTTAATTCCACAGTGTCATTTCCCATTTCAGCCAAATTCCGTCACCTCATCCGAATCAATCCCCAGGCCGCCGCAGTAAGGTATCTTGTCAATTCGCTTCATTTCCTCATCGCTCAATTGAAAGTCAAATAGATCTATGTTCTCCCTGAGACGGTTTCGGTTGGCCGTCTTTGGAATGGCAGCAACCCCTTTTTGCATTTCCCATCTTAGAGCTACCTGTGCCACGGACTTGCCCTTTTCCCTCGCCAGCTCCATCAGCCCCTCGTTTGATAAAATCTCACCGTTTCCCAAGGGGCTTGAGGCCTGCAGCACTATCTCATGGGCCTTGCAATAATCGTAGATTTCCCTGTTCTGCACGCCGGGGTGAAACTCTATTTGATTTATCATTGGCTTCACTTTGTAAGTCTTTTTTAAGGCCTCTAAATGATGTACTTTAAAGTTGCAGACTCCGATTGCCCTGACAAGGCCCTGTTCCAGCAGCTTCTCCATTCCCCTCCAGGTTTCCCCATTGATGGTCTCCCAATCAGGGTGTAATCTAGGGGAGGCAGGCCAGTGGATCAAATAGATGTCCAGATAATCGGTTTTCAATTTCCTTAAGGAATTTTTGCATGCCACCTGCACTTCCTCATAGCCTCTGCAGGTATTCCAAACCTTATCAGACAGAACCACTTCATGCCGATGCAGTCCATTGCTTTCCATGGCCCTTGCAATTCCCATCTCATTGCTGTATGCAGCAGCGGTGTCAATCAACCGGTATCCCACGTCATAAGCCTCCCCCAAAAGCTCTGAGAGCAGGCTCCTGTCGCGAATTTGCCAGGTTCCAAGGCCAATTCCAGGTATCCTCATTCCGTTATAAAGAGACAAATAAACCATAATCACCTTGTCCAAAACTCTAAGTCATCACAACATTCTGTCTTTCAAAACAATACCAAATGTATTATACTCCAAATTGGCTGATTATTCTACAAGGAAAAAATTTTTTCGACAATTTTCCTGGCTTTTCCTGACTCAATGTCCATGGCCATGCTTGCCTTCATGGCTGTCTTCTCTGTGATGCCCCTGACTCTCCTCCATGGGCTGTTCCGAAGGCTCCTGGGTGGATTGAGTGTTTTGGTTTTCTCTCTCTCTTAATCTGACTTCTATGTCCCTTAGCCATTTTAGATGAGTCCTCCTTTCAAAGTATACATACGATTAACGTTTGGATTTTTTCTCGTCTTTTCCATGTCCACGATAGGTTCTGGTGGGAACGAATTCTCCTAATTTATGTCCTACCATATCCTCTGTGATATATACAGGCACATGTCTTCTTCCATCGTGTACCGCGATTGTATGACCTACCATCTGCGGAAAGATGGTGGAGCGGCGGGACCAGGTCTTGATTACGGCCTTATCGCCTGCTGCGTTCATCGCATCTACTTTTTTCAGTAAGCTTTCATCTGCAAATGGTCCTTTTTTTAATGAGCGAGCCATGGGTTTTCCTCCTTACTTGAATGTTCTGCCGTCACGTCTTCTTACGATCAGCTTATTGGACTTCTTGTTCTTCTTTCTGGTCTTCAAACCAAGTGCCGGTTTACCCCAGGGAGTGCAGGGACCCGGACGGCCGATACCAGTCTTGCCCTCACCACCGCCGTGGGGATGGTCGTTGGGGTTCATGACGGAACCGCGGACTGTAGGGCGGATACCCATGTGACGCTTACGTCCTGCTTTACCAATATTGATAAGGTTGTGATCGCCATTTCCTACCACGCCTACGGTTGCCCGGCAGTTCATGGGAACCATACGCATCTCTCCGGAGGGGAGACGTAAGGTGGCGTATTTTCCTTCTTTTGCCATAAGCTGTGCACTGTTTCCAGCGGACCGAACCATCTGGCCGCCCTTGCCGGGATACAGCTCAATGTTGTGTACCTGCGTACCAACGGGGATTCCGGATAAGGGAAGGCAGTTACCTACTTTCACCTCGGCCTCCGGGCCGTTCATCACGTGCATGCCTACCTCCAGGCCCTGAGGAGCCAGGATATAAGCCTTCTCGCCGTCTGCGTAGCAGATCAGAGCGATATTGGCGCTGCGGTTCGGATCGTACTCGATACCGATTACGTTTGCCGGAATATTGTCTTTTCTTCTCTTAAAATCAATGATTCTGTATTTTCTTCTGGAACCGCCTCCGCGGTGTCTCACTGTAATTTTACCCTGGTTGTTACGGCCAGCATTTTTATTCAGGGAAACCACTAAGGATTTTTCCGGAGTCGTCTTTGTGATCTCGGAAAAATCAGAGCTGGTCATATGTCTTCTGGAAGGCGTATATGGGCGGTATGTTTTAATTCCCATTACAGTTCACTCCTTTCATTGTCTCTGTTATTTGTTATCACAC
>CANRZC010000017.1 GCA_947644185.1 uncultured Acetatifactor sp. | reverse complement strand
CTGATTCCCGTGGCCCTGGGCCATGAGGGCACCGGGGAGATCGTGAAGATGGGCAAGAATGTAAAGAAGGACAGCGCCGGCAAGGAGCTGAAGGTGGGCGACAAGGTGGTCACCTGCATGATCTTCAAGGACAATCCGGACATCACTATGTTTGACTTAAACAAGCAGAATGTAGGCGGCGCAGATGTGTACGGGCTTCTGCCCGACGACAATATCCATTTAAACGGATGGTTCTCTGACTACATCCTGATTCGCAAGGGCTCCACCGTCTTCAATGTCAGCGACCTGGATCTGTATTCCAGAGTGCTCATCGAACCCTGCGCGGTGCTGATTCACGCAGTGGAGCGGGCGAAGAGCACAGGGATCCTTCGCTTCAACAGCAGAGTGGTGGTGCAGGGCTGCGGTCCCATTGGCCTGATTTGCATTGCAATTCTGCGGACTATGGGCATCAACAAAATTGTGGCGGTGGACGGAGAGCAGAAGCGACTGGACTTCGCAAAGGAGCTGGGAGCCTCTGATTCCGTGAACTTTAAGGAACATAAAGGGATAGAAGCCCTGGCAGCGGCAGTACAGGAGAAATGTGACGGGCATCTGGCGGATTTTGCGTTCCAGTGCACCGGTTCTCCGGCAGGACATTCCAATATTTATAAGTTTATCCGTAATGGGGGTGGACTTTGCGAGCTGGGCTTTTTCATCAATGGCGGTGATGCTACCATCAATCCGCACTTTGATATTTGCTCAAAGGAGATTACCACGGTGGGGAGCTGGGTGTACACCTTGCGGGATTATGCCACCACCTTTGATTTCCTAAAGAGCGCGAAGCGGATAGGGCTTCCCATAGACAAGCTGATCACCCACACCTATCCGTTGGAGGAGATCAACGAAGCGCTGAAGACGAATCTGGCGATGACGGGCCTCAAGATTGCCATTATCAATCAGTAGGGGATCTTCAATGGCAGATCCGGCGTTGGGGCGTGAAGCTCAAACAGGGATTGGCATGTGCGCCAAAGTGCATACAGGGGGATATAGATGGAAGAAGCAGTAGGACTTTTGGAGGTATATGGACTGACCTGCGCGTTCCTTGCAGCTGACGCGGGCTGTAAGGCCGCAGATGTGAGGCTGGAGACCTTTGATAAAAATAAACCTGCAAATGCAGATTCGCTGCCAGTGCCTTTGCTGGTGACGGTAAAGTTTCGGGGAAGCGTGGCGGCGGTGGAGGCGGCTATGGAAGCAGGGGAGCAAAAAGCGAAATCCCTTACCGGTGTGGTACAAAAGCACATCATCCCAAGGCCTACCGGGGACACGGAGAAAATGCTGAAGCTAAGCGCCTTCGACAAGAATTGAGTGTTTGACTGGTGCCGAAGGGCCATCTGAAGCAGGTGGGCTGAAGCACACGAAATGATAGGATAAAGAAAAGAAATTCTGGGACAGGAAGAAAAGCTGATCCCCAGAACATGGAGAATGAAAGGAGAGCATTATGGCACAGGAAGCATTAGGAATGGTGGAGACAAGAGGTTTGACAGCGGCAATAGAGGCAGCTGACGCAATGACAAAGTCCGCAGAGGTATCTTTGATAGGAACAGAGAAGATCGGATCCGGACTGGTGACGGTGATGGTCCGCGGCGATGTAGGCGCTGTGAAAGCTTCTGTGGAGAGTGGTTCCGCAGCGGCCAGCAGATTGGGCGAGCTGGTGGCGGCACATGTCATCCCCAGACCCCACAGTGACGTAGAGAAGATTCTGCCGAAGATCTGAGTGGAATGTGGATTTTGGCATGATAGGGATTGGGCACGGTAAAACGTGGGAGATAGGACAGATTCAGTACAGGTAAAGGAGCCGGCAGATGAGCGGTACAGCATTGGGGTTTATTGAGATTTCAGGCGTGGTTGCAGCGGTGGATGCCTTGGACATTATGTGCAAGACATCCGGTGTAGAGCTGGCTACATGGGAGAGAAAGCTGGGCGGGAGGCTGGTCACCATTGTTGTGAGAGGCGATGTATCCTCGGTAACAGAGGCGGTGGAGACGGCAGCGGCAAAGGCCATCAAGAAGCCAGTGGCCCAGGGCATCATTGCCAATCCCCACGAAGAGATCATCAGACTGGTGAACCTGAGCGCAAGCCGGTTTATGGACAGAGAAACACATTCTGAACAGGCGCAGGCAGGTACACTTGACGCTAGGACGATTCAGGAAGTGTAACATGGGAAAAATTTTGAATGGAGGAAAAAAGAATGGCACAGGAAGCATTAGGAATGGTGGAAACAAGAGGTCTGGTAGCTGCAATCGAGGCTGCCGACGCAATGTGTAAGGCGGCAAATGTAAGTCTGGTAGGGACAGAGAAGATCGGTTCCGGCCTGGTGACAGTGATGGTGCGCGGGGATGTAGGGGCTGTAAAGTCTTCCGTGGAGGCAGGCGCGAACAGCGCATCCAAGCTGGGCGAGCTGGTGGCTACCCATGTAATTCCTAGACCGCACAATGATGTGGAAATGATTCTTCCCAAGATGAAATAGGAATGCTGATATTTGGAGGAGAAGATGGAGCAACAGACCATTGAAAGGATCACACAGCTGGTGCTAGAGACCATAGGCAGAATGGAAGAAAAGAGTGGCGGCTATCAGGTGCCGGTGGGAGTGTCTGCAAGGCACATTCATCTCACAAAGGAGCATGTGGAAGCTTTGTTCGGAGAGGGCTACCAGCTGACGAAAAAAAAGGACTTAATGGGTGGCCAGTACGCCTGCAATGAGACTGTGACTGTGGTGGGCTTAAAGCTGCGTGCCATTGAGAATGTGCGAGTTTTAGGTCCGGTCAGAAAGGCCTCTCAGCTGGAGATATCTGCCACAGATGCCATGAAGCTAGGTGTGGCTGCGCCTATTCGGGAATCCGGCAATGTGGCGGGCAGTGCACCCATAGCTGTGGTGGGACCCAAAGGGGTCATCTATCTGAAGGAAGGCTGTATCATTGCCATGCGCCATATTCATATGTCACCCACTGACGCGGCCGCAGCCGGGGTCAGGGATGGGGATATGGTTTCGGTAAAAGCGGACAATGAGAGAGGCACTGTGTTCAATCAGGTAAAAATCCGCGTCAGCGACAGCTTTACTTTGGAGATGCATATGGACACAGACGAAGCCAATGCCAGCAAAATCAAGACCGGCGACAAAGTGACGATCCTTAGGTAGGCTTGGCTGGTTACAGCGATTGCAGCGGACAACTGTCTGCAGGGCGGGACATTGCTCTGCAGACTGCTTTGCTCATGGGAGATACATAGCATGATTGTGGGAAAGGTAGTTGGGAGCATTGTCTCCACCAGAAAAAGCGAGAACCTAATCGGAAATAAGTTCATGATTATAGAACCGCTCGGAGAAATGGCTGGCGGAACCGGGCGCTTTGTGGCCATTGACAATATCGGTGCAGGCATTGGGGAGACAGTTTTGGTGGCCACGGGAAGCGCCGCGCGGGTAGGTATGGAGAATGCGCCGGTGGACGCGGCTATTGTGGGGATTGTGGACGAAGTATGAAAGGCGAAAAGAAAATCTAAGCTTGTAAGAGGGTGAATATCACACCTCTTTAGGACACAAGCTAAGATTTTCTAAGTTTCGCCTGGAAGAACGCAAGGGATGCGTTCTTCCGGTTTTGCACCAAGTGTATATGACAACTTAAACTGTATTCTGTGGAGGAAAGGTGTCCCATGGGAGAAAGGTATTCTGTGGAACAGAGAAATTTGGGAAAAGAGGATTTCGTGGAAATTTTGGCTTTCAAACAGATTTTGCAGGAAAGCGGTATTGTGGGCGCTGGTGGCGCGGGCTTTCCTACTTATGCAAAGATAGATGAGAGGGCGGAGATCATCCTTATGAACTGCGCCGAATGCGAGCCGCTTTTAAAGCTTCACAGACAGCTTTTAGAGCAGCATGCGGAGGAGATTTTGGAGGCCTTTGACGGCATAGCCCGGACTGTGGGGGCGAAGGAGGCTGTCATTGGCGTAAAGAGAGAATACAAGGCTGCCGTCAGGGCGGTCAGACAATATATAGACGCATATCCCAATATGCGTATCCAGCTTTTGGACAGCGCTTACCCTATGGGGGATGAGGTGGTGCTGATCTATGAGGCCACAGGACGTGTGATCCGGCCGGGAGGGTTGCCCATTGAAGAAGGAGTGGCTGTCTTCAATGTGGAGACGGTGTACAATGTATACCGAGCTATCAAGTGCCAGACGCCGGTGATTGACAAGCTGGTGAGCGTGGTGGGGGAGGTGGAGCACCCGGTTACCTTGCGGGTACCCATCGGTGCCTCTATCCGGGATGTGGTGAGTTATGCCGGAGAAATCAAGGTAAAAGATCCCGCCTATCTGGTAGGCGGCCCTATGATGGGAAATCTGGCAGCAGACAGTGACGTAGTAACAAAGACTACCAATGCCATCATCGTGCTGGACAAAAGCCATAGCCTCATACAGCGCAAGAACAGGAACGCTGCCATTGATTTAAAGCGGGCGGCTTCCTCCTGCTGTCAGTGTGAGACTTGTACCAGCTTATGTCCTCGCCACGCCCTGGGGCATCCCATAGAGCCTCACAAATTCATGCGCAGCGCGGCCAACAAAGATTTTCAGGACACCAATGTGTTTTTAAATACCTTTTTCTGCAGCTCCTGCGGACTGTGCGAGAATTTTTCCTGTCCCCAGGGCCTGTCACCCAGAAGTCTGATTGCAGACTATAAGCTGGGACTGCGAAAAGCGGGTGTGAAGCCGCCTGCAAATGTGGTTCCCGCACCTGTAAGAAAAAGCAGAGAGTATCGCAAGGTCCCGGAGGAGAGGCTGGAAGCAAGGCTGGGTCTGTCAAAATACAATGTGGACGCGCCATTGCAGCCGGAGGACTTCTGGAAAGGAAAGTCACAGATCCATAAAGTAAAGATTCTCTTAAGCCAACACATAGGGGCACCAGCCGTGCCAATCGTGGAAAAAGGGGCACAGGTAGTACAGGGCCAGTATATCGCAAAGCCGGCACAGGGCTTAAGCGTTGGTGTGCATGCCTCTGTGGACGGGATAGTGCAAGAGGTCACGGATCGGTATATCTTGATTTTATGCCGTTAGAGGGGCAGAGCCCATGAGGGAAACGGAAGAAGGAAGCAGGAGGGAAGACTAGATGGGAAGGGCTTTGGGAATGATAGAATTCAAGACGGTTTCCACGGGTGTGACAGCGGCGGACGCCATGGTGAAGACAGCAGCCGTGGAGCTGGTGGAGGCGCAGACCGTGTGTCCGGGAAAATATATCGCCCTGATCACAGGGAACTTAAGCGCAGTGGACGCTGCGGTGGAGGCTGCCAAAGTGCAGTATGGGGAGCAGCTCATTGACAGCTTTGTGCTGGGTAACCCCCACCAGGGGATTTTTCCTGCCATATACGGCACCACCCATGTAGAGCATATCAGCTCCCTGGGAATATTGGAGACCTTTGACGCGGCGGCTATCATTGTGGCGGCGGATGTGGCAGCAAAAACAGCAGAGGTGGAGCTCATCGAGCTGCGCATTGCGAAGGGAATGTGCGGCAAGTCCTATGTGTTTTTGTGCGGGGAGGTATCTGCTGTGGAGGCTGCTATCTCCAGGGCAAAGGAGAGTGTAGGACAGAGCGGCATGTATCTGGACTCTGCGGTTATCGCCCATCCTGACCCGCAGATCTGCAAGTCCATTTTGTAGAGGGAGCTGGGTCCAGATGGGTGGATTCTTCGGCGTGGAATTCATAAAGGATTTGATATTTGAAATAGACTTCTAAAAAGGGCAGGGAGTGTGATCGGATGCTGGCAGTAGAACGCAGAAACCTGATTTTGGAAAAGCTGCAGAATGAGCGGAAAGTGGTGGTCAGTGAGCTGAGCATCCTCTTTGACGTTTCTGAGGAAACTATCAGACGGGATTTAGATAAGCTGGACAGGGAAGGGCTTGCCATCAAAAGCTACGGTGGGGCGGTTCTCAATGAGAACACAGGTATGGATATGCCCTTCAATGTGCGCAAAAAGCGGAACATGAAGGCAAAGCAGGAGATTGCTGCACTGGTGGCAGATCTGGTGCAGGAGGGAGAGCATATCATGGTGGATCCCAGCACTACGGCAGTGGCTGTGGTGAAGGCCTTAAAGAGCAAAAAGAAGCTCACCGTGATCACAAGCTCTATTGAGGTGTTGATTGAGCTTTCTGATATAAGTGGCTGGGAGATTATCTGTACTGGAGGGACGCTTCGGGAGAATTATCTGACCTTAGTGGGATCCAGAGCTGCGGATGTGATTCATTCCTTCCAGGCGGACAAGGTGATTTTATCCTGTAAAGGCATTGACCTGGAGAGAGGCGTGACAGATGCCCATGAGTCATTGTCCCAGCTCAAGCATACTATGTTAAAATCTGCGAGACAGCGTATCCTTGCGGTAGACCACACAAAATTTGGCAATGTAGCGTTTTCCCGAATCTGCCAGCTGTCGGAGGTGGATATGGTGGTGACGGACATCAGGCCGGAGCAGAAGTGGATGGACTATTTTGAGGAGAAAGGAATCCAGTGTCTATATGACAGAGAGAAGAGTGAAGACCATAGCCTTTGCCAATAACAAGGGCGGAAGCGGCAAGACAACTACCTGTGCCAATGTGGGCTATTCGCTGGCCCTTTCAGGCCGCAGGGTGCTTTTAATCGATGGCGACATGCAGTTGAACCTGACGCTCTCCTTTTTCCCGGAGGACAAAGTGCTGGAGTTCGCTTCCGGGGAAAAGAACCTTTATATGGCCATGAAAAAGGAAGCGGATCTGAGGGACTATGTGGTGCATACGCCCTATGAGAACCTGGATTTGATCCCTTCTTCCACGCTGATGAGCGGCATGGAGTATGAGCTTTTCCCGAAACCCCAGCGGGAACGGATCCTGTCTAAAAGCTTAAAGGGGCTGAAGGAGGAGGGCGGGTATGATTATATTCTGCTGGATGCACCGCCTACTTTGGGAGGCTGGGTGATGAATATTCTCTGTGCGTCGGATTATGTGATCCTTCCGGTGGAAGCCACTCCCTGGGGGCTCTTTGGGGTGGCGAATATGTTTGAATTTCTGGATAGTGTAAGGAAGCTTATGCCAGAGCTTACCCTTTTAGGGGTGGTGATCACGAAGATGGACGCCAGAAAGTCATATGGCAGGCAGACATTGCTATCGCTGCAGGAATTTCAGGAAGTGAATGTGTTCCGCACGGTTATCCGAGTGGACTCTGAGATAGAATGGGCACAGGATAACTCCAGGCCTGTCATGGCGTATAAGAAATCAGCCAGAAGCGCAGGAGAGTATCTGGAATTGGCAAAGGAGGTAGAAGAGCATGTCAGTAGGAGCAGGTAGCATCAAGAGGGCAGCCGCAAGTGCTGCCAAGGATACAAAGCCGGCTGCCAATAAGGCAGGGAAGAGTATGGACCAGAGCGTGGTGCCGGATAAGGCAGGGGAGGCGTCTAAAGGCGGGGAACCTCTGGAGAAACGCCAGAGCAAAGCCGGAACAAAGCAGGGAAAGAAGCCGGCAGCATCTAAAAAAGCGCCTGAAAAATCTGCCACAGAGAAGAAAGAGGCAGCAAGCTTGCATAAATATTCTAACAGATACGAAGCATATGGGGTGGGACAGCAGCTTCCTATCTATCTTTTGTAGAGAGGACAGTAGAGCTTCATCATACTGAAAAATCCAGGAAATGATGGAGAGAAAATTTGTTTATACAAGAGAGCCTGGCAGTGTGGCTCTCTTTTTGTGACAGCTTAGACAGATTATTTTGTGGGGAAAGTTGACTAAAGGGGGATAATTTCGTCAAATTAATATATTTTTAATTGACACAGAATGGAGAAAGACGATAAAATAGATAAATAGTGATACGAAATTAGGAAGTAGGAGGAAATGTCTATTGAAGAAAAACGGAATTGTAATGAATGATTATGCACAGTTATGCAGAGCAGCCGACCATCTGGAGCCGGAAATGTTTGATAAGTATGAAGTACAACGGGGTCTGCGCGACAAGAACGGAAACGGCGTAGTGACAGGACTTACCAACATATCGCGCATAGAATCCTTTCAGATGATAAATGGGGTGAAGACACCCTGCGAGGGCAAGCTGTGGTATCGGGGATATGACTGCATTGAGCTGGTGAAGGGCTTTAGGGGCAGGCGCTTCGGTTTCGAGGAAGTAGGGTATCTGCTGTTGTTTGGACAGCTTCCAGATGAGAAGCAGTTGAAAGAATTCAGGGATATCCTGGTGGCCTGCAGAACTTTGCCCACGAATTTCACCAGGGACGTGATCATGAAAGCGCCCAGCAGCGATATCATGAACTCTCTCACCAGGAGCGTGCTGACGCTGGCCTCCTATGACAGGAACTGCAATGACACCTCCATAGAGAATGTGCTGAGCCAGTGTTTCCGGCTGATCAGCGTGTTCCCCATGCTGGCCGTATACGGTTACCATGCCTACAATCATTACCAGAACGATGAGAGCATGTACATACATCGTCCCTCCAAAAAGCTTTCCACAGCGGAGAACTTGTTGATGATGCTGCGGCCGGACAAGAAATATACGGAGTTGGAGGCAGCAGTGCTAGATACCGCCCTAGTGCTGCACATGGAGCATGGTGGCGGTAATAACTCCACCTTTACCACCCGTGTGGTGACTTCATCTGGGTCGGACACCTACTCCGTCATTGCGGCGGCCCTGTCCTCCCTGAAAGGACCCAAGCACGGCGGCGCCAATATCAAGGTGGTGGAGATGATGCGGGAGATAGAGGCCAATGTGTCCGACTGGGAAGACGAAGACGCAGTCAGAGCCTATCTTAAGAAAATCCTGAACAAGGAGGCTTTTGACGGCAAAGGGCTGATCTACGGTATGGGACACGCGGTTTATTCCCTGTCCGACCCCAGGGCCCAGGTATTCAAGAGCTTCGTGCACCGTCTGGCCTCGGCCAAGGGCAGGGAGAAGGATTTTGGGCTGTATTCCATGATAGAGCGCCTGGCGCCCCAGGTGATTGCGGAGAAATCCCGGATTTACAAGGGCGTAAGCGCCAATGTGGACTTCTACAGCGGCTTTGTGTACAGCATGCTGGAGATTCCGCTGGAGATGTTCACCCCTATTTTTGCCATCGCCAGGATCGTGGGCTGGAGCGCCCACAGGATCGAAGAGCTGATCAATATGGATAAGATCATCCGTCCTGCCTACAAGAGCGTCATGCAGGAGCGGGAATATTTGGATCTGAGTAGTAGATAATGGAAAGGATATGAACCAAAGCTTGTGGTGGAAAGGATTTCATGGTAGAATAGGACCATATCATATAAGGATTTGGAGCCGCTAGGCGGCAGAAGGCGTGAATACATGAAAGTATTGAAGACTATCTTCTTTTTTATCATGGGTCTTATTATGATGGGGTGCGTGGGCATTTTGCTGTTTGCGCTGAACCCTTCTTTGACAGCAATGCTGGCGGAAAAAGTG
The DNA here is from genome assembly GCA_947644185.1 of uncultured Acetatifactor sp. GTDB lineage: Bacteria > Bacillota > Clostridia > Lachnospirales > Lachnospiraceae > Acetatifactor. The sequence continues at coordinate 6,896 of CANRZC010000017.1, read as the reverse complement.
GATCGTATCGATTCAGCTCAGGCTGGACAGGATGGACAATCTGGAGGACTTGGCGGTTTATTCCAGGACAAGGAGGAACCCGCAGACTCCCAGGTACCCATAGAGAGCCAGCCGGGAATCAATACAGATTGGCTGGAGGGAGAGAGTGGCTATGAGCAGCCGGATATCGCCCCTGTGGAGGTGCCGGATTCTGTGAGTGGCAAAATGGGTTATGAGCCTGTGCAGGAAGAGGCCTTGGAGATAGATGAGGATGAGGTAGACAACCTGCCTGAGGCAAAAGACCCTGGGGAAATAGGTAGCGATCTGACCTTTGACAGAGAAGTCTATCCCTATTATGCTATGCTGGAAGCAGATATGCAGCAGATATATAACCAGATTTATGCCAATGCGCTGAGTCTGACAGCCTCCTTTACCCCGGTGACTACTGTGTCCGTGAACCAGCTAAAGACTGTGTTTGAGGCAGTCTACAATGACCATCCAGAGTTGTTTTGGCTGGACACAGGCTATTCTTGCAAATATCTCAGGAGTGGCAGATGCGCAGAGATTACTTTGAAATTTAACGAGACCGTAGATTATCTGGAGCAGGCCAGGATGAACTTTGAGGGAGCTGCCAGAAGCATCACAGATCAGGCTCAGAGCTTGGGGAGTCCCTATGAGAAAGAAAAATATGTTCATGATGCCTTGATGGAGCTGGCGGAATACGATGTGACTTCTCCCATGAACCAGAGTGCTTACAGTGCACTGGTAGGGGGTAAGAGCGTGTGCGCCGGGTATGCCAGGGCATTTCAGTATATGATGCAGATGCTGGGGATTCCGTGTTATTATTGTACTGGGTATGCGGGAGAGGACCATGCATGGAACATTGTGAAGCTGGACGGAGCTTACCGCAACGTAGACGTTACCTGGGATGACACGGAGGAGCCTACTTACAATTATTTCAATAAGACAGATAGAGAATATGCGGCCACCCATAGGCGAACAGGGCTTTCTGTGTACCTGCCAGCCTGTGAGGGTGCAGAAGAGAAGCCAATGCCAGATACCAGGGATGTGACAGAGGATGGGAATAGTCCGGATGTGACAGAAGATGCTGGAGATACCGAAGATATTTCAGATCTGATCAATCCCAATCCCATCCAACCTATGGAGTGGCAGGGGAAAGTGAGGGAGGAACCCGTGGAGCCCCAGCCAACAGTGGAGGATAAGAAACAGGAAAATCTCAATAAAGCAGGTATTACCGAAGAACAGGTTCGGGATACCATGCAGGAGTATTATGAGGATTGTCAGAAATTGCTGGAAGGCGTGGGAACGGGAGACAGACAATTTACAAACGTAGTTCCGGAAACCTTGTGGAATTCTATTGAGCAGGCATACAATAAGGGGGATTACTGGAAGGGCTATGTGAACCAGGCGCTGAAAAATATGGGAGCAGAGTATTTTGCTATCCAGCTGCAGGTAGAGAGTCTAGGAGGCGGCTATTATCGAATCTATCACAATGTATATACGTATTGAGTGAGTGACACTGGCTGTGGAAAAGAACAAAATGGAAGAGGACAGGAATATCCTGTCCTCTTTTTCATATATTGGAAAAGGAGGACAGGTGGATGGAAAATTCGATTTTACAGCTGTTTCCATCTAACAGCCGAGCTCTGTGGCAGAGAGTGGCAAAGGAGCAGGGAGCTATTCAAGAGATTCGCCTGCGGGTGGGACAGCCAGTGATCATACATAGGAAGAGAAGGGAAGCTTTTTTGACAGATCAGGGGACACTTTCCCAAAATCCGGCCGAGGGACATCTTGTCACAGGCAGGGAGATTTCAGAGATGTTGGAGCATATCTGCCATTACTCCCCCTATGCCTTTGAGGAAGAATTGCGGCAGGGATTTATCACTGTGACAGGGGGGCACCGAGTGGGGGTGGCCGGACAAGCTGTGATGGACACAGAGGGCAGAGTCAGAACCTTTAAAAACATTTCCTATGTTAATATCAGAGTGTCTCATCAGATAAAAGGGGCAGCGGATAAAGTGCTCCCTGACATGTATCAGAATGGGCAACTGCGCAGCGCACTTATCATTTCGCCTCCAGGCTGCGGAAAGACCACGCTGCTTCGAGATTTGATACGGCAGATATCGGATGGGAATGCCTATGGCCAGGGGATGACTGTGGGAGTGGTAGACGAGCGCTCTGAACTGGCGGGCTCTTTTCAGGGGAGAGCTCAAAATGATATGGGGATGCGCACAGATGTGCTAGATGGCTGTCCCAAAGACATTGGAATGCTTTTACTCTTGCGCGCTATGTCACCTCAGGTCATCGCTATTGATGAGCTGGGGGGCCAGAGGGAGCTGGAGGCCCTAGGGCAGGCAGCCGCCTGTGGCTGCCGGATTCTCGCTACAGTCCATGGAAATGACAGGCAGGATGTGGAGCAGAGATTTGGACTGGAGACAGCTTTTTGGGAGAGACTCTTTCAGGTGTTTTTGGTATTGCACAAGTGGGAAGGAAATGAGAAGTGATGATAAAGATATTGGGCGGATGTATGATTTTTGCGGGATGCCTAGGATTGGGAATGTGGTACCGATACCAATTTAGCGCCAGGATAAAAGCACTGCGGAGCCTGGTACATATGCTGGAGCTTCTCGCCAGTGAGGTGCGCTATGGAAAGTCTACGCTGCCAGAGTGCTGCAACCACATTGCGGAAGGGCTGTCCGCAGATTTTGAGACTGCTTTTCTGGCGGTGGGACGCAGGATGGAGGAGAATATGGGGACCTCTTTTGGAGAAGTTTTTCGGGAGGAAATGGAGAAGGCGCTTAAGAATCTGCCCCTACAGCAGGATGACCGGGAGAATTTTCTACGGTTTGCTGTCCGCACAGGATATTCAGACAGCCAGATGCAGCTGCGGGAGATAGAGCAAAGTGCGGAGCTTTTGCGGACCACAGAGAAAAAGCTGGAGAGGGAAAATGCAGAGAAGTGTAGAATGGCAGTGGGACTGGGGGCTATGGGAGGACTTTTGCTGGTATTAGTGTTTTGGTAGGAAGCGGCATAACAAAAGGCTTGGAAGAGTGAGGGGCTATGGGAGTAAGTCTAATTTTCAAAATAGCAGCAGTGGGTATATTGGTGACTATATTAAGCCAGATTTTGAAGCATAGCGGTAGGGAGGAGCATGCTTTTCTGATCAGTCTGGCTGGACTGATTCTGGTCCTAACCTGGATTGTTCCCTATATTTTTGAGCTATTCCAGACAATTCAGACATTGTTTTCGTTGTAGGAGGGCATATGACGGAGCTTGTAAAGGTGGGGTTTTTGGGAATTGCTGGCGTATTGCTGGCAGTACAGTTCAAGGGGAGCAAGACAGAATATGCCACTTACATTGGACTGGCTGTCAGTATTCTTATTTTTGGTTTTTCGGTACGGCAGATAGAGACCATTACAGGGCAGTTTATGAAGCTCAAGACTTATTTAAGCGGTTCGGAAGGATATTTGTCTATCTTATTTAAGGTGATTGGAATTACATATATTTGTGAATTCAGTTCCGATATTTGCAGAGATGCCGGATATCAGGCTGTGGCAGGCCAGATAGAGGTGCTGGGGAAATTGACCGTAATGTTTGCAGGACTGCCTATCCTGTTTGCAGTGATTGAACAGATCCAGAGCTTCCTGTGAGTGACAGCTTTGCTGGAATGCTATACTGACATGACCACATAGGGAGGGATGGCCAAAGGGGAGGATGGGCATATGGACATAGATTTAAATCTAGTCTGGCAAGACTATGGGCTGGATCAGATTCAGGAGGGAATATTGAGGCTGTTTCCAGAGCGAAAACTAGATCTGGAGCAGATTCTTGCACAGGTGATGACAGGGGATGTGTTTGGGGCGCTGGCCTCATTGTTTCGGGACAGTATCACAGATTTTCTGACACAGCTGGCAGGGATGCGGAATGTGTTTCTGTGGCTGCTAGTGTTGGGGATTGTGTCATCCCTGATGAGCTATTTTGTGGAGATATTCGACAGGCGCCAGGTGGCGGATATAGGATTTTATTTCATGTATTTGCTATTTACGGCGGTGCTTTTAAAATGCTTCTCTCAGGCGGCAGATGTGGCCAGACAGACAGTGGGAAATATTATTCTGTTTGTAAAGCTTTTAGTGCCTGCCTATCTGTTGACCGTGGGTATCTCTACGGGATCGGCTACTGCGGGGGCAGCCTATCAGCTGATGCTCTTTTCCGTGTATGGCGTAGAGTATATTTTGGAGAAAGGTCTTCTGCCCTTGATTTACAGCTACAGTATGCTGTCTGTGGTAAATGGCATCTGGGTGGAGGAAAAGCTATCTTTTCTCATTGACCTATTGGGAAAAGTGGTGGGATGGGTGTTAAAGGGCGCACTAGGGGCAGTGACAGGCATTGGAATATTTCAGAGACTGATCACACCAGTGATGGACTCCGCCAGGAACTCCACGCTACAGAAGGTAATTTCGGCCATACCAGGGGTAGGGAACACAGCAGGCGGCGTAATGGAACTCATGGTGGGAGCTGCCATGGTCATCCGCAATAGTGTGGGAGTGGTGCTTCTTATTTTACTCTTATTGCTTTGTGCGGTCCCCCTTTTTAAGATTGCAGTGACTGCCGGGGCTTTAAAGTGTGCGGCGGCTTTTATGGGGATTGTCAGCGATAAACGGATCACGGCCTGTGTGAATCGGATGGGGGATGCGGTGCTATTGCTGCTACGCACTACGGGAACAGCAATGCTTCTGTTTCTCATTGCTATTGCGGTGGCTTCCCTCTAAAGTGTGAGAAGAAGTTTAGGCGGCAAGAGGGGGCATAGCCCACCTCTGCAGGGATGGAAAGGAGGGAGTATGGGAGATTCGCTGTTTCAGGCTATCTGTCGCGTGGGAATTTTCATGATATGCGCACAGGCAGTGGTGCATTTTAGGCCAAAGGAATCCTATGAGAAATATTTAAAGCTTTTGGTCAGTGTCATGGTGCTGATACAGGTCTTTCTGCCGATAGGAAGCTTTCTGCTAGGGGAAGGCAGGCTGGATGCTGCAAATGCTATGGAGCAGTTTCGACAGGAGCTGGAACGGAGTATGCAGGAGGCGGCTGCCCATGGGAGAGATGCAGATGAGATTCTAGAGAGAATGACACTGGAGGAGATCCGAAGACAGATGGAGGAGGAAAAAGATAGAGAGGACGCCAGCCCAGAGAAAGGTACCTCAGAAGACCCGAAAGAGGGAGAGCAGCAGGGGCAGCCACAGCAGGGAGAGCAAAGGCTTGAGATTGATTCTATGGCCATAGAGCCAGTGACCATTCCTCCCATAGAGCCCGCACAGAGTACCACCAGGGAAGAGAAGGAACCATGACGGGAGAAGCAATGGAAGGGGGAGAGGAGACATGGGAAAGGACTGGAAGCAGTGGGTGGCGGACAAGGGACTACAAAAATGGTTTCGCAGGGACAATTTCTTGATTCTTGTGCTGACAGGGATCCTATTGATCATCATAGCGCTTCCCACAAAGAAAGAGGAGGAACCAAAGAAGGATGCTTCTGGACAAACGAATAACCAGACATTCGAATACGATACAAAGGATAATGGGCAGATGCAGAATTCCACTGCAACAAAGACAGACGCGGACGCACTCTACACTGCTCAGATGGAAGAACGTCTGACGGAGGCCCTCTCTCAGGTGGCAGGGGTAGGGGAAGTGCAGGTTATGATCACGCTGAAGGCATCCAGTGAACTGGTGGTGGAGAAGGAGCAGCCGGTGCGCCGCAGCTCCACCAATGAGAGCGATGCTGTGGGGGGTAATCGCTCTATCAGTGAGGTGACTTCTGAGGAGAGTGTGGTGTATCGCTCAGATGGGAGCGCAAGTGAGCCCTATGTGGTAAAGACTCTGTCGCCTCGGATAGAAGGTGTGCTGGTGATCGCTCAGGGGGCTGGAAATGGCAATGTGAGCCGTACCATTGTGGAAATCGCCCAGGCTCTTTTTGATGTGGAGGCCCACAAGGTGAAGGTGGTACGAATGCAGGACAATGCCCAGTGACAGGTTATCCGAAATGTGATGAAGTTTTTGAGACAGGTGCATATATCACCAAAAAGGCTCATACAATGAAGTATTAAAACACGAAGAGGGGAATGAATGTGAAAAACCTAATCAAGAAGAATCAGCTTATGATAACGGCGCTGGCAATCATGATTGCGATTGCAGGCTATCTGCAGTTCGCTAGCAGCGGAATGGAAGAGGAATACCTGACGGTAGACGACAGCAATGTGGAAACAGGTAGTGCCAGTCCTGTGGACTCGGAGGGTGTCATAACCGAGAATTATACAGCGGATGGCCTGCTGGATCTGTCGGAAGAGGACTTACTGAAGAATCAGACAGACATCGAAAGCCTGGACACAGATGGCGGAGTCATTGTGGATGATTACTTAAGTGCTGGAATGGATGTGGCTGGCACAGAGGGTACGGAAGGTGAGGTCGTGGATGCAGACGGCGCAGCCCAGGGAGAAGTGGTTGGAAACACACCGGAAGAGGGAGAGATTCCAGGGGAGGCTGTATTTACTTCTACTACAGGGACAGCAATGCTCTCCGATGCGAAGCTCTTGAAGGAGCAGACCAGGGCAAAGAATAAGGAGACACTGTTAGAGATTATCAACAGTGCAGGGCTGTCTGATGAGCAGAAGCAGGCGGCGGTGGACAGCATGGTACAGATGACTGCCATTGCGGAGAAAGAGGCTGCAGCGGAGATTCTCCTAGAGGCAAAGGGCTTCCAGGATGTGGTGGTGAGCATCAATGGAAATGCAGTGGATGTGGTGGTCAATGCGGTAGCGCTGGATGATGTGATGCGCGCTCAGATTGAGGATAAATTTTATGTCTATGTCATGGATGACAGAAATATGAGACATGGGGTTGAGGTT
>CANRZC010000016.1 GCA_947644185.1 uncultured Acetatifactor sp. | reverse complement strand
GCGAAGGAAATCACTAAGCTCGAAAGTACCTCGCTAAGTGATTTCAAGCTTCGCACGGAAGAATGCCCAAAGTGCGGGCATTCTTCCAGGTTTGCAGCAATTTTTGGCAACAGAACTGCGTTCTGTTGTATCTTTGCCGCTGAAGCGGCATGTTTGTATGTGTGAGTGGAATGAAGGTTGAGGGGATAGGGGGGATGGATATGACACTGGGCACATTTTTGTGGGATCGGCTGGGGCGAGTGGTTTTGTATTTTATGGTGGCAGTGGCTTCTATCTTTTTTCTGGCTATTACTGGTACACAGCCTGGTATTTTGGTGTTGCTGGGGACTGTGTGGGCTATTGTTTTTTTGGCGATGCAGGCTATAGATTATTTGAAATGCAGGGGACGGCTGCTGGAGTTAAAGGCTATTCTGGATGGGCTGGATCAGAAGCATTTGTTCACGGAATGTCTTCCCAGGCCTGAGAGCGCCTGGGAACGGGAGTTTTTCTGGCTGATGCGCCAGGCGGGGAAGGGGGCCGTGGAAGCGGTCTCTGATGCCCGGGCAGCCCAGCGGGAATACCGGGAATATATTGAGGGCTGGGTGCATGAAATCAAGACGCCCATCACGGCGGCAGGGCTTATCTGCAGGAATGTTGAGGGAAGTCTTCGAAGAAGAATTACTACAGAATTATCTCAAATTGAGAATCATGTGGAGAGGGCTCTGTTCTATGCTCGGGCAGAGAGCCCAGAGCAGGACTTCCTCATCCGTCAGACTTCCCTGGAAGCTGTGGTTACGGAAGCCATTGAACAGCATCGGTCCCTGTTGATCCAAAACCGGGTGCGCATTGAAACCCATGATCTGGGGCAGCTTGTATATACGGACGGGAAATGGGTGTGTTTCCTGTTAGGGCAGCTTTTGCAGAACGCTGTCCGCTACTGCAGCGAAGATCCTGTGATTACTTTGTCCGCAAAGTCTCTGGGCCCTCAGGTGCAACTCACTGTCAGCGACAATGGCATGGGGATCCCTGCCCAGGAGCTGCCCCGCATCTTTGACAGAGGCTTCACGGGCAGCAATGGCCGCGCCCGAGGCGGTTCCACTGGCATGGGGCTGTATCTGTGCCGGAAGCTGGCCGCTCCTTTAGAAATCCGTCTGAAGGCGATATCCACAGAGGGGCAAGGCACCAGCGTGACGCTGACCTTTCCCGCCATAGAGACACTGTCCTGAATCTTACTCCTCCCACAGCCATTTCAGGGCATTTCTCTTGCAGATCCCCTCATACATTCTATCTTTTTATCATTACTCCAGCATGATTTCTTTCACGGAAATCATCTTGATTTTTTCAGAGTATACAAACATCATGACTTCATAAACCACAATAAAAAAGGCAAGTGAAAGGAACATATTCGGAAAATCGAACTGATAGGCAGGGATGCCCTCCATATCCCGGAATACGATATCCACCATGATCCGAAGCAATGCATACTGGTATACCGTTCCAATCGCAAAACCGATATAGGACACCGGACGGTATCCGCCGAGAACCGCCCTGCAGCATTCCTTCCTGGAATAGCCGAAGACCCGCATCATGGCGATTGTCTTCGTGTTTCCGTGTATGGCGGTCGTTACGGCCAGGGCCATTGTGGTAAACGCCAGTACAATCCCGATAGCCAGCATCATGGCCCCCATCATTTCGCTTGCCAGGTCTTTCATGCTAAATGACATCTGTGTCATGGATGAAAAGCAGAAAGAAGCGAAAATCACAAAAAAGGCAAGGGCTTTCTTGCTTTTTAACGTATTCCTTTTCAGGTCGTCCACAAAGGAACACGCTCTGGATTTATCCTCCCTGCGCTTCTTCCCCCTGGCCGATACCTGGAAATCGTTTTTCAGCAGCGCTAAGACAGGTTTCTTTAATTTCAGCCACGCATAGCCGATTGCAAGCGCGGAAAACCCAACTGTTGGCAATATCACAAAATAGAACAATACGGCAGGGTGGAAGCGTATGGTCAGCTCGGGCAGTATTTTATCCTCATTCTGCAGGGCATAGAACCTGGGCATGATAAGAAATGCCCCGCCGAAGCCAAGGGCCGTCCCGAGAAAGGCGCTGCTTCCAAATATCCAGAAGTTGGCTGCCACTTCCAGATTGGAATAGCCCAGGGCCTTTAAGATTCCCAGCTCTTTCTTATGGGTGTCGATATAATGCTTTATGTAGAACAGCAGCATGACAATGGATGTGATCAACAGGCAGCCGCCGCTGACAAGGCAGACGACTTTTGCCGTAGATACCTGGGCATCATAGAACATCATAGCCAGTTCTGATGTTATTTCGTCCTTGACCAAACGGACATCCAGATAGAAATTCAGGAACATGGTGCACACCAGCACGGCGCAGCAGGAGATGACCATAATGCCCATAAGCTTTGAAACGTTCTTCATTCCAATCAGCATATTCTCACCATCCTATCTCATAAGCGGTTTTCTGTACTTCGTTCGTATAAGTATCCGATACTCTCCCGCTGTTCATTTTGATGACTGTCTTCGCCATTTCCGCAATGTTCAGATTGTGAGTCACCATTACAATCGTAAAGCCATACTTCCCTTTTAGCCTGCAGATATAGTCCAGCACCTGTCGGCCCGTCTGTTCGTCCAGCGCGCCTGTGGGCTCGTCAAGGAACAGTACCTTTGGCCTTTTCGCCAATGCCCTGGCCACCGAGGCCCTCTGCTGTTCGCCGCCGGAAAGCTCGCCCGGGTATTTGCGCAGCTTCTCCCCCAGGCCCACCGCTTCAATAATGGCCTTGTAATCTTTATTTCCCGCTAAATCGGCGCCCATTTTCACATTCCTGTCAATGTCCATATTTGGCAGCAGATAATACTGCTGAAAGATAAATCCAACATTTTCCCTGCGGAATGTGGTCAATTCCCTGTCCGGCAGCGCCGTGATATCCAGCCCGTCATAGATCACTTTCCCGCTGTCGGGGCGTTCCAGTCCCGAAATCACATTCAAAAAAGTAGATTTTCCCGAGCCTGACGCGCCGAGAATGACTACGAAATCCCCGTCGTTGATTTCAAGGCTGATTCCCTGCAGTACCTGAAACCGAGCCTCCGCGCTTCCGTATGACTTGATAATGTTTTCCGCCTTAATCATTGTCTTTACCTGCCTCCATATATTTCATAATGCCACGGCATACTTCGGTAATCATGCCGCTGATCTCTTCACCGGTGAAACGGCACATCTGGGTGGCACAGAGCGTAGCGATGCCATGGGTATATATCCATAAGTGGTAATACAGCTTTTGGGCAAAGGCTCTGTCAAATCCATACTCCTTTTCAATCGAGAGGAGGATTTCCTCATAGCTTTCCTCTATCAGCGGCAGTATTCCTGAGAGTTTCGGGTTCTGTGGCTGCTCTGTCATGAACAGGAGCTGGAAAAGCTTTGGCTCATCCACGGAAAAAAGAATGTACTGCATCCCCACTCCCTTAAAGGGGTGTTCCTGGGCCAGGCCTTTCTCCACATATTTTTTGTACAGCCCTTTGGCGGAGTCGATTACGGTCTGCCAGACTTCGTCCATATTTTGGAACACGGTGAAAATCGGCCTTGCAGAGCTGCCTAAGTCTATCCCCAGCGCTCTGGAGGTCAGCGCTCCCGGCCCGTTCTTTCTTACGATCCCTATGGCCGCTTCTGTGATTTCTGTCTTTGTAAATTTTGCTTTTGGGGGCATATCCTGTTCGCTCCTTTCTAAATCGCATGTTTTGCATCTATTGTTTTAAATCATTTGGTTTATTATAGTCAAAGCTGCTGCAGAAGTCAATAGCTTTTCTTTTGATTGCCTTACAAATTTGTAACCTAAATCAATATGTCTTCAATACCATTTTCCGCCACAATGGTGTATGATTTCCCTATCAGAAAATATTACACAGGAAAGGAGACTGTAACATCCCGGAATGTTGTTTCGAAAAGCCCGGAGATGTTATCGTAAATCATATGCTGCAAGTACAGGCAATCGAAAAATATTACGGAAGCAGGAACAATGTCACCAAGGCCCTGGACCGGGTCAGCTTCGATGTGGAGAAGGGGGAGTTCATCGCCATCATGGGGGCTTCCGGCAGCGGCAAGACCACGCTCTTAAACTGCATCTCCACCATAGACACGGTCAGCGCGGGCCATATCCTGCTGAACGGACAGGATATCTCTAAACTCCCCCAGCAGGATCTGGCCCGTTTTCGGCGGGAAAAGCTGGGCTTTGTGTTCCAGGACTTCAACCTGCTGGACACACTGACTTTAGAGGAGAATATCGGCCTGGCCCTGACCATCAACCACATGGATCCCAATCTGGTAAAAGACAAGGTACAGGACATAGCAATGCGCCTGGGCATTGACGATATCCTGGAAAAATTTCCCACCCAGGTCTCTGGAGGCCAGAAGCAGCGGGCAGCCTGCGCCCGGGCCATGGTGGCAGGACAATCCCTGATACTGGCGGACGAACCCACTGGAGCCCTGGACTCCAAAGCATCGAAAAATTTGCTGGAAATCATGACAAAGATGAATCAAGCTATGCATGCCACCATCCTTATGGTCACCCATGACGCCTACAGCGCAAGCTTCGCCTCCCGGGTACTGTTCTTAAAGGACGGACGGCTGTTCAATGAGCTGATTCGAGGAGAGCGCCCAAGATCGGCATTATATCACGAAATCCTGGATGTGCTGGGGTTGTTGGGAGGTGATATCAGTGACGTTATTTAAAATATCTATGCGCAATGCCAAGCGGCAGGCCAGGGACTATCTGGTCTATTTCGTCACGGTCATTTTGTCCGCAGCCTTGATTCACGCCTTTAACGGCCTGGTGTTCTCCCAGGAGCTGCAGAACCTTTCCTCCTTTATGAAGAGCCTGCCACTCATCACGGTGCTAGTCAGCGCTGTGGTTATCGCTATTATGGGATGGCTGATTCACTATATCATGAATTTTATGCTTTCCAGCCGAAGCAAGGAGCTGGGAACCTATATCCTCATTGGCCTGGAAAATGCACAGGTAGCCAGACTGTTCTTTCTGGAGAATCTGGCAGTGGGAGCTGCTGCCCTGGTTGCAGGACTCCTGCTGGGCAGCCTGTTCTTCCAGATCCTGCGGGCTATTACCCTCTCCCTGTTTCATGTGCCCTATACTTTCCCCTTGGGCGTTTCTCCAAAGGCCCTAGGGCTGACCATTGCCTACTTTTCTGTAATCTACCTGATGGCTCTGGGCAGCTGCGGCAAGCGACTGGGCAGAATGCAGATTTGTCAATTGCTCTCCTATGACAGGCAGGGAGAGGAGGAGGTCATACGGAAAAGTCACAGCCGCAGGCGAATCTTCACCGCTTCCCTTATAAGCGGTATTCTGGGCACTCTACTGCTGCTGACAGGAAATCTCCCTTTTGGCATTCTGGGTGCAGCCCTTGTGATTTTCTTCCTGTACGGCTTTTTCTTGAGCTTCTCCTCAGGGGTACCCGCCTATTTCAACAGGCGACCTGGAAAGAAATACAGGGGGCACACCCTGCTTGTGTTCCGCACCCTCTCTTTCAAGCTGGCCACCATGGGACTGACCATGGCCACCATCGCCCTGCTGTTTACAGGCACTTTGGTCAGTGAGGGCACGGGCATGCTCTTCGGAGCCCTGTTCCAGAGCCGGGTGGAGGGGACTACCTGCTATGATATCCTCATCGGCACCACAGATGGGAAGCCTGCAGATTTCGGGCCCTATCTGGAGTATATTGAGAAAAAGCTTCCCCTGAACAGCGCCAGGCAGTACAAACTCTATCAGGGGGAGACCAGGCAGATAACGGACTACCTGCTAGAACATGCAGACTATTATGCCTACTATGCTTACGATCCCCTTATGGCCTACAGCGATTATGCCGCCCTCCGGGCCATGCTGGGGTATTCGGAAGTGCCTGCGGAGCCAGAACATTATATCATCCACTGCCTAGAATATCTGGAGACTACGCTGGATAAATATGACACTGCTGTCAGTGTGGGCGGTTATACTCTCTCCCCAGGCGGGGTCTATACAGAACCTTTCTCCCAGAAGCTGTGGGACGGCAATGGGCGGGGCTTTCTGTTGGTGGTGCCGGACCAATGCCTTTCCTCCCGCCCAGTGAGCCACAGTGTCTATGCCGCCATGACCGCTGGCCCCTTAAGCGAGGCAGATTACAGCCAGTTGCAGGACATCCATGACAGCGCCAGAGATTCCTACTTCCTGCTGGGAAAGGACGTTGTGGCCAGGGAATATGCCTCCACATCGGCCAGCACTATTTTTCCTCTTTTCTATCTGGCACTGGTACTGACCATGGTTTCCGCCACCATACTTACCGTGCAGCAGCTCAGCCAGGGACCTCGGTTGGCCCAGCAGTTTGGCCTTCTGGAAAAGCTGGGCATGGATAGGCGGGAGATGGCCCAGGCACTGCGCAGACAGCTGGCAGTGTACTATGCCATGCCTGCGCTGCCCCCGCTGTTTATCAGCATTCCCCTGTTGATAGCCATGGGCAACAGCTTTGAGCCCGGTGCCATAAGCGGCGTCTGGCAGCTGGCCGGGATACTGGGCACTGGAGTGGGATTGTTCTTCTTCATTTACTTTGTGTATATTTTGATAGCTTATCATAGCCTGCGGCGAAGTGTGATCCCTTATTGACCCCTGGGAATCATTCTCAATTTGACTTATGCTCCAGAGAATGTTATGATAAAAAACAGATTTTAGAAGGGAGATATTGTACTAAAGGTGATAAGTTTGTGACAGCAAAGGTACTTTACGAAAGGGCAGACAAATGATAGCAGTCAATTTTTATGAACTGACAGACATAAAGGATGAGCTCCTAAAATTCGCAGTTGTCATGGCGAAGGCAGAAGGCAAGTGGGTCTTCTGCAAGCATCGGGAGAGAGATACCTATGAGTTCCCAGGAGGACACAGGGAGCCGGGGGAAACCATCGAAGAAGCGGCAAAAAGGGAGCTGCAGGAGGAGACAGGGGCCATTGATTTTGCCATACGGCCCCTGTGTATTTATTCTGTTCGGGGGAAAACTGCCGTAAACGAAACAGCGGATACGGAAAGCTTCGGCATGCTGTTTGTGGCAGATATTCACTCCTTTGAAAAAGAACTCCACAGCGAAATCGAAAAAATCCTCATTACCCCCCATCTGGTGACCAATTGGACCTATCCTGCCATCCAGCCCAGACTGCTGGAGGAGGCCAGGAAAAGAGGCTGCTTCCCCTTTACAGAGTGAACCAGTCTTGATACCCCATGGCAATCAGATTGTCCCGACTGATTTTCAGGCTCTCAAAGGGGTCTCTGCCGTAGGTATCGTCCTGTTCGATGAGGAAATATTCGCTGCCTCCGGCAAGCCCGGCTTCCATACACTCTCTAATGGGTAGGTTCCCTTCTCCCACTTCAGCGAATTCCACCAGATTGTAGAAATTGCCGAAAAATTCTTTCATGTCAAAGCCCTCGCCCGGCACTGGAAGCTGTGCTATGCGGTAATCCTTCAAATGGAGCAGTCGGATCCGTCCCGCGTATCTGCGAATGAACTCCACAGGGTTCTCGCCGCCCCGGTGAATCCAGTGAATATCCAGTTCAAAGCCCATTTTCTTTGTGTTGTCCCTGATAATGTCCAGCAGATACTGGCCGTCATATTTGACAAATTCCACATGGTGATTGTGGTAATACAAGTCAATCCCATGTTCTCCAAGGCGCTCTGCCATCTCGTCTGCCCGCTTTACGAAATCAATGGCTTTCTCCCGACTTCCCATACAGGTAATGGGCAGCATTCCGATCCGCAGCATATTGGTATCCAATGTCTTACAGTCATCTACAATCTTGTCAAAGTGGGATACTAAATATTCTCCCGGCATCCCCGGGGCCATAGGTTCCAGAGCCGCAGTATTGGCTGCTATCTTAATCCCGAACGCATGGCAGGCTTTTTTCATGCCAGACACATTCTCCGCTGTCATGGGAATCTGGCTCACTTCCATACAGTGATATCCCATTTCCGCACAGGCCCTCAGTGTCTCGTAGGCCCCCAGCTCATCCACTTTCTTCTTGATGGTGCTCATTTGAATGCCAATTAACCCTTTTTTCATAGCTGCCTCCTTTTCCTGGGTTTATCCCATATCTTCCTACCTACTACCATCTTATTATCGGATCTGGGGAATGTCAAGGGACTTTCCATTTCCTCCCTTTTTTGTGGGCTTTGTGGGCTAATGGCTATTCTATTTTCAAAGTCCTTATTTCATCCAAAACCCAATCATCTTCATCTCTTTATCAAAGCTGACAGTAAAGGTTACACTCCCTTTTTCAAAGCCAGCCACAATTACAGCCACTGCATACTCCGTGCCATCCTTATCCTTCTGGCCTACCACGGTACTGCTCTTATACTCTTCAAAGGCTCCCTTCTGCCCGGCTATGGCCTCCATATTGCTGGCCAGAACCTCCGCCGATATGGCGGCCTGCATGTCCTCACCCATAAGCTCTACACATTCCTGGTACTCCCCAGCAACCAGATGGTCAATGGCCTCTTTCGCTGCTGTCTTCACTTTCTCCTCATCGTAGTCTCCAGAAAGCTTCGTGCCGCTGCAGCCAATCAGCATAAATGCCGATATGGCCATAATAAACGCCATAAAAATGCCTCTTTTTATGATGTTCCTTCCGTGCGTCTTGGTTTTTGTCTTCATTTTCTCCTCCTTGTCCAGATATCATGCTCCTATTATACTTTCCTTTTTTGGCAAAGCCAAACTCCCAGGGCCAGGGTCAGGCTGCCAAACACAGCTGCCCACAGCTCAATCCCCAATACTCCCACGCCAAACACAGCCGGCAATATCACCACTGCGGCGTCCAGTACACCATGCAGCGCCACAGCCAGGGTCCAATACCATACACTGCTACCTGTCCTCACACCGTACAGGATAAGAAGTGACGCTCCCACATGGAAAGCCATGGCAAAGAGCCGTTCTACCCCGGCCAGCAGTACGCTTCCCCCATCTGCTGGAAACTGCGCCCCCTGTCCGGTCAGCACCATCACCACTGCGGCAACCATATTAAGCCCAACTAACAGTATGGCCTCTATGCCACCATGTCCCAGCCCAAAAGCCAGGCCGTGTTCCAGGGTATTTTTCCCTTTCAGGAAGTATCTAATGGCAATCCACCGGGCTGTCTCCTCCGCCAATCCCGCTGTCAGCCCCAGGAACAGACCATATCTCCATGGATACAGCTGCATCACTGCAAACCATCCGAAATTTGGCAGCACCAGCTGAAGTATGGGAATGCGAATGAACAGCTGGCTCACCACAAATGCCGCTACGCCCCAGGCGAAGGCTTTCCCAGTGCCCTTCCTCCTTCGCATCAGGAATGCCAGACCCGCCACCGGCAGTCCACAGCATATGACAATTCCAATTATAAGGCTTGCTAGCAACATGTCTCCACCTCCCTTTTCCTCTGAAAGTGTTCCGAGGATTCGTATCTCTGGCTTGCACAGTTCCATTTTAGAATCCTTGCATGAAAAAAGCAATATACTTTACCTAAGGTAAGGCATATTGCTCCTAAAAGACAGTGACTCTCGCTTTCCTACTGCGGTTAAAGACTATTCTCCGCCGCCAGCATCACCCGAACAGTAAACACGCCGTCCTTCCAAGCAAACTGCGCATCGCCCCCGTACTGCTCCACAGTTTGCCTGATAATTTTTAAGCCCAGTCCCTGGTGGCCTGCCTGGCGAGAACGGAAAGTGCCTGCTGCCCTTACTGGCGCTACATCACAGCTGTTCTCCACTATCACAGAAACGAACTGCCGCACCTTATTTACCCGCAGCTTCACATACTTTTCCTGGCTCTCTGCCGCTGCAGTCACCGCATTGTCCAGCAGATTGGCAAACAGTGCGGTCACATCCACCTCTTTCATGAAATCCAGGGATAGCTCTCCCACTTTCATATCTTCTCTGACGTTCAGCCGTTTCATCATATTCGCTTTATCATTTAATATAATATTCAACAGCTTTTCCGAGGTGTAGTATTTCTGCTGAAAACTGTTCAGCATCTGGTGGATATCCCTGGCGTATTTTTCTGCCACGTGGGTGTCACTGGGGATGTGATCAGAGGCATTCTCCACCACTCCCTCGTCATCTTCATTTACACACTCTCCGGCAATGCCAGAGACCGCTTCGCTGGCATGCTCCCTGGCGTACAGCGCCTCCATGGCCAGGATATGGTTGCGAATGTCGTGGATCAGCTTTCGGGAGGCCTCGTACTTCTCCTCCTCCCGCTCATAATACTGATGCTGCATCCGAGCCTGGGCCCGGTAGAGATTGCGCTCATTCTCCAGCCGGTGGTTCTCGCTGATCACATCCACCAGCACACAGAAATAAATGTTCAGCCCGATTAACAGCACCAGATTCAATCCCAGCAACAGCAGCATTTCCCTTGTGGGAAAAATCTGTACCAAATACAGCATACAATACATATTAAAAATAGAATACAGAGGCAGCAGAATCGAAAGCACCACCTGCCTTACCGTAATATGCCGCCCTGCCTTGCGCCCCGCTGCCATAGACACCAGCAGAATCACTATGAATTCCGCCATTCTGGTCACTGCCACCATCAGGATATACTGAAGCTGCGGTGTATTTAGAAATAGAATTCCTCTTGCTATCAGGAGCTGAAGGGTTATCACTGCTGCCACATCTGTAAGCCATACTGCCACAGACAGGATAAGATAGTACAAGCAATATATTTTCGGCGTCCCATAGGCCCACCATGCCACCAAAGGGAATAGGAACAGAAAAAACAGATTCACCCAAGTATTGCCCAGACTGGAAAAAGCCACGCACACCAGGATATAAACTGCTATGATTCCCAATGTCCGCCAGGACATATGCTCCTGCCCTGACATTCGATAGGCTCCATAGAACATACCCCCTAAAAGGAATATGCTTCCCACACAAGGGATCACTAGATAAATCAGGATCTCCATACCCCACGCCCCCTCTCTCCTGCCAGATATTCATTCAGAGCTCGGCGAAATTCGGCAGATTTCTTTTGGGACAAAGGGATTGTGCTTCCATCTGTGAGCGTAATTTCATATCCATAGATACGTTGTACCGAATACAGATTCACCACAAAGCTCTTGTGAGGCATGGCGAACCCATAGCTCTCCATCTCCCGGGCCAATTCCGTGATCTGGCGCCTTAAGTGCCATGCTCCCTCCAATGTATGCAACACCACCTGGCGGCTTAAATACTCAAAGTACAAAATCCGGGAGGGTGTGGTGCGAAAAATTCCCTCTTTTGTCACAAACTCCAATTCCGGCTCAGGCCCGGAAAGCCCATAGGCACAGGCCTCGTCCAACTGGGCGTACAGCTCCTGGGCTTTCAGGGGCTTGAGCAGATAGGCAAAGGCATGGACTCCAAAGGCGAAAATGGTGTAGTCACTGTAGTTGGTGACATAGATCAGCTTTACTTCCTTGTCCGCCTCCCGAATGCACCTGGCAGTCTGGATGCCGTCTAAGCCTTCCATGTCGATGTCTAACAAAAGAATATCGTACTTCTTTCCCGCTGCCAGCAGCGCTTCCCCGCTGGTATAGGCATCTGTAGCAATGGGAAGCCTTTTGTACTGCTCCAGGAGGGCCAGTGTTTCTCGCAGATTCATTTCATCGTCATCGCAGACTGCTATTTTTATCATGTGGAAGCTCCTACAACTCTTTTAGCATCTTCTCCGGGTCCTCAGCAGCCTTTACCTTGTCATTGGCCCTGATAATGATTCCCTTCTCATCGATGAGATAGGTCGTCCGCACCACGCCCATGGAAACCTTGCCGTAATTCTTCTTCTCTTTCCACACATCATAAGCCTCAATGACCTTGCGCTCTGGATCTGCAAGCAAGGTGAAAGCGAGACCATACTTTTCCTCAAATTTCTTGTGGGAGGCCACTGTGTCCTTGCTGACGCCCAGAATCACTGCCCCCTTTTCTGTAAACTGGGGATACCTCTCCGAAAAACCGCAGGCCTGCTTGGTACATCCTGGGGTATTGTCCTTCGGGTAGAAGTACAGAATCACCTTCTTGCCCGCATAATCTGACAGCTTGTGCATCTCTCCGTTCTGATCCGGCAGCTCAAAATCCGGTGCCTTTGTTCCTGTTTGTAACATATCTTCCTCCTTTTCTGCATTCGCCTAATATCTTTTCAGCCCAGGCACTATGCCTCCAACAGTCCATGCTTTTTCAGCCTGGCTGTGATGCCGCCTCTGGTTCTGCTGTGCAGCCTGGCCATTTCCGCTATGGTCATTCCGGCCTGAAACTCCTGCTTTAGCCTTATATCTTCCTCCTCATTCCAGGCGGCGCCTGCCCCATCCGGACGGTTCCTGGCCCGGTTAAATTCCGCCCTGTCGAATTTCGGTTTTGCAACGGGCCTCTCCTGACTTCCAAAATCTGTGCCATTCCCGCTAAATTCCATCCCGGCTAATAAATCCCATTCTCTTTTGTGATTTCCGGCAAGCAATGCCGCATTTTCGTCTTCCTCCTGCTCTGGCCGGGGCCCTGTCAGAAAATCTACTATCATCTTCTGTACCTTGGGCGGATATTTCATCAGATAATAGGAGGCGCCAGACGGGCTCGTCTTATTTTCCAGTATAATCCCATATTCCAGCCCTTTTTGGGTCGGCCTCTTGACAAATACGCCGCCGATATCCTTTTCGTAGGCCAATTCCTGGGCTACAAGGTACTCCCATATCACGCCTATCGTAACCTTTCTCACGTCACTTATGGTGCAGATGCGGTTGAGTTCACTCTTGATATCGCTGATATAATACAGATCCCCATATTGAAATGCATCTGCGTCACCCTGCGCAAGGTAAAAGGCGGACTTCTTTCCCTTCCTCTCTCTTCTCTCTCTTTTTGCAATCTGGTACTCTTGTATCTCTTGAGCGGCATCCCTGCCGCTGTCTGTCCCATCCTCCTGCTTCTGGATACTGAACACTGCATTCGGCCTTTCTTCCACAAAGGATACTATGACACTTAAGAACCTGGCCCCGTATTTCTCCTGCTTCCTTACGCCCACACCGGAGACTCTCACTAAATCATCTGCTGTCTTTGGCAATTTTATACACATGTCAATGAGTGTCTTGTCATTGAAAATAATGTAGGGCGGCATGGACTCCTGCCTGGCAATTTCCAACCGAAGCTTTCGCAAGGCTTCAAACAAGTCATAGCCCGCTGAGGTAAGGACATCTGTACTCCTGGAAGGCGCATTTCTTTTCTCCGGCTCTTTCTCCTCATAAACCCGCAGCATTACCCGGGTGGCTTCGTCCCGCAGGGGTGTGATATCCCCTATCCTTAGAACACTGTACTGATCATTTGTCTGATACAGATAGCCATCTTCTATCATCTGGCTGACGAGACTGCGCAGCAGCGACTCCTTATACTCCTTCAATACGCCATAGGTCCTGTAATTTACCGTGCCTAACTCCCGCAGCCTGGCTCTGTCCGCACCTATCAAAGTGCCCAGCACAATGTTCAGCCCGTAGCGCCCCTTTGTCTCCGCCACACAGTTGACCACCTGCTTCGCCTGGGCAGTCATGTCCTGCTCTTTATAATCTCTGTGACAGTTGCCACAATTGTCGCAGGGCGCAGAAGTCTTTTCCCCGAAATAATTCAGAATGTAATTGCGCAGGCATAAGGCTGTCCTGCAGTACCCTTCCATGACCTGGAGACGGCGCATATCCCGCTGCTTTACCAGCTGGGCCTCCTCTTCGTCCAGGCCGGAAAAGTCCTTTTTTTCCAGCAAAAATTTGTCTATTATCACATCCTGGGCTGAGAAAAGCAGGATACACTGGGCCTGCTCCCCGTCCCGTCCTGCGCGTCCAGCCTCCTGGTAATAGTTCTCCATGCTCTGGGGCATATTGTAGTGGATAACATATCTCACATTGGATTTATCAATACCCATGCCGAAAGCGTTGGTGGCCACAATGACAGGTGCACGGTCATAGATAAAATCGTCCTGATTCTTCTTCCTGGTCTCATTGTCGATTCCCGCGTGATACCTGGTGGCAGAGATGCCCTTTTGAAACAATAGCTCAAAAAGCTTGTCCACATTTTTCCTGGTGGCACAGTAGATAATTCCACTATCCTCTGGGTGCTTTGTCACGTAATCGACTATGTAATCGTCTTTCTTTCGTATATTCTCTACACGATAGTACAGATTCTCCCTGTCAAAGCCTGTGACTGTCACATAGGGATTTACGAGATTTAGAATGCACAGGATATCCTCTTTTACCTCTTTCGTGGCTGTGGCGGTAAAGGCACTGACAATGGGCCTTTTGGGAAGATTTCTGATAAAGTCCACGATTTTCAGATAGCTGGGGCGAAAGTCCTGGCCCCACTGGGAGATGCAGTGGGCTTCGTCCACTGTCACCATGGAAATCTCTGCATTGCTGGCAAATTCCAGGAACTCATCACTTTCCAGCCGTTCCGGCGCCACATAGATAATCTTGTATACACGCTCTGCGGCCTGCCGCATTGCTTTCCGGATCTGGGTCTCTGTCAGGGAAGAATTGATAAACGCAGCGTGGATACCTGCCTCATTGAGAGCCTTTACCTGATCCTGCATCAGGGAGATCAGAGGTGATATTACCAAAGTGATACCTGGCAGCAGCATGGCGGGAACCTGGTAACATATGGATTTGCCCGCGCCTGTGGGCATGATGGCAAGGACGTCGCGCCCTGCTGTGATGGATGTTATAATATCTTCCTGGCCTTTTCGGAACGCGTCATAGCCGAAGAAGAGCTTTAGGGCTTCTTTTGCGGTCATCTTTTCACCTGATTTCTAAGTTTCTTTCTATTAAGATTAATTATAATATCACAATATTTTTAAAATGATACTGTTTTTCGCTTTATATTTTAGTTTACTTACCATTTTGTTTTCGCCAATCTTCCTCCAACAGTCCGTACAAGTACAAATCCACCCAGTCGCCGTGATTATCCCTGGTTTGACTTTGTTGTACGCCTTCAGGCCGCATTCCCAGCTTCTTCATCAGGCCGACAGATTTCACAGCATCAATGGTTTCCGCAAAGATCTTGTGGGCCTTCCGAACGCGAAAGGCGTAGTCTATCACAGCCTGGCAGGATTCAAAAGCATACCTCTGTCCCCAGAAGCTTCGATTAAAGATCCAGCCCATTTCATATACATTCTTTTCATGCTCGTTAAACAGTATGTACCCTATCACTTTTTCGGTTTTCCTGTGGACTGCGGCCACAGCGCCCTTTCGGGCGATACAGAAGGAGGAAAGAAAGTCTTTCGTCTTCTCAAAATCGTATGGAGGCTCACAGTTTTTCATGGTTTCTTCATCGCCCAAGATGTCATGCAGGTCGGCGGCATCCTCTGGAGTAAAGCTACGGATTGTTATTCGTGGGGTTTCTATATACATTTTTGTTCCTCGTTTCAAAAGCTATGTTGGGTTTATTGGGGCTCTGTAGATTTCAATTCTCCGGATATGGACTGCTGGGAATTCAAATTTATTCCCTGCATAACTGCAAGAATCCTGTCAAAAATTTTTTCCTGCAAATAAGCAGGATTCAATTTTCTCTTGGCATATCTCAAATAGCTGTCCTGGGTAATCCGTATCAACTGTGACGTAAAATATCGCTCCCAGCTAAAGTAATCCCCACTCTCAATATAATTTTCAGGATTTTTCAACATTTCTCTTAGGCTGCTATCCTCTATCACACCGGACCTTAAAATCAGCCATTCAAAAGATTCCGGCAGATACAGTGTTATATTCGGATAGTTCTTTATGACCCGCATAAGCTTCTCCATCTCCGAACCGAACGCTGCACCATCTGCTACTACCAATACTTTCTCGCTTAAATGCCTTATGACTACCGAAAAGATATTCGATTTGCCATGTGCGCTGATACAAGTCATTCTGCCATTTTTTTCACAAACACCTTGAAAGAACTGAAAACCGGAATCAGAGTCCTCCGCAATCAGCCTTTCCGGCCTGACCGCATGGCGATTGTCTGTTGTCTGGTACAAATTTGTTGCAAACAAATGATAAAACTCATTATAAGTGCGCTTTAAGGTTCCATATTTACCCGAATCGCGAATGCCATAAATTTCTTCAACACTGTATGGCAAGGAAGCTATGCCTTCTCTAGTCACAATAACATAATAATTATCGGTATTCCGAATTGCCGAGGCAAAATCATCACTCAATACGAACTCATTGCCTTCATCAATGAAAACAATGCTGTCCTTCATCATAGAGAGCTGCCCGGCCCAGGTACGGCCTTCCAGAACCGTACATTCCTTATCACAGATAAGTTCAACGGCACTGGCATTTCCGTTTTCGTAATGTTCGCGTATCATATCTACCAGCGCTGTCTTTCCAGTTGCGCTGTCTCCCCTGATTGCAATGCTAAAAAAGACCAGAGATACTATCCAGTCTTAA
>CANRZC010000015.1 GCA_947644185.1 uncultured Acetatifactor sp. | reverse complement strand
ACTATATCTGTGAATACCGAAACGGCATTTCATAAGTTGGAGGAAATCCTGGAAACCATCCCTCTGAAAAGTCTGAGCCTGAGCGTTTTTACCATGGTTTTGTGCTTGGACTTCTGGTGGATCTGAAAGACCGATATGTGGTTACCTCCAACCGAGAGAGCGGATTTGGCCGGTATGATGTGATGCTGGAGCCCTGCGGGGACAAAGCGGATGAAAGTGATGCCATTGTGATAGAGTTCAAGGTGTTCGACCCGGAGAACAATGAGCATACCCTGAAGGATACGGTAAAGGCAGCATTATCTCAGATTGAAAACATGCATTACAGCGCTCTGCTTGAGGCAAAAGGAATTCCGGCAGAGCGAATAAGGAAGTACGGTTTTGCGTTTCAGGGAAAGAAAGTGCTGATAGGATGATTTTTCTGTTGTATGTGCCATCGGAAACAGAGGAACAGAAAGTGTGACAAATAACCATTATAGAAAGGAAAACAGCTATGGAAAATTTAAGCGAAGCAATCAACGAGCTAAAAGCAATTGTAGAAAAGTACAGCAATATCGTATTCTTCGGCGGTGCGGGAGTGTCCACGGAGAGCGGCATCCCGGATTTCCGCAGTGTGGACGGACTCTATCACCAGCAGTACGACTACCCGCCAGAGACCATCTTAAGCCACACCTTCTACCAGCGTAATCCAGAGGAATTCTTCCGTTTCTATCGCAACAAGATGCTCTTTCTGGATGCAAAGCCCAATGGGGCACACAAAAAGCTGGCTGAATTAGAGGCCCAGGGAAAGCTGAAGGCTGTCATCACCCAGAATATCGACGGACTCCACCAGGCCGCAGGGAGCAAAACTGTGCTGGAGCTCCACGGGTCTGTGCTGCGCAATTACTGTGAAAAATGTGGCCAATTTTATGATGTGCAATATATCCTGGACAGCACAGATGTGCCCAAATGCCAGACATGTGGCGGCCGTGTAAAGCCGGATGTGGTGCTGTATGAAGAGGGACTGGACTCCAAAACCATGGCTGATGCCATGCGCTATATTCATGACGCGGAGGTGCTGATCATTGGGGGGACATCCCTGGCCGTATATCCGGCAGCCGGGCTCATCGATTATTTCAAGGGCGATAAGCTTGTAGTTATCAATAAGGCGCCCACCCCCAGAGATTCCTATGCGGATCTGCTGATACAGGCGCCTATCGGGGAAGTGTTCTCCCAGATATAAGTATAGCAGACAGGCTCGCGGCAAAATCCAAATCCGGCGCGGCTTCCACACCTTTACCGAAACCGCACCCTAATCACACAGATCTCGCTCTTCGTGCCCAAACGCATATCCGGTCCGAATACCCCTACGCCGGAGGTGACAATATTGTGCATATTTCCCTTTTGCAGATAGCCACAGGTGTTTTCCCAGAACAGCCTTGCCGTCAGGTTCCCCGGAAAGGTCTGGCCGTCGTGGGTGTGGCCGCACAGATCTATGTCCACACCTGCCTTTGCCAGTTCCGCAAGCTCCCTGGGCTGGTGATCTATTACAAGAATGGGTTTTGCATGATCCATGCCCTCTGTGATCTGCTCAGGGGTCTTCCTGACGCGAATCCCCCTGCCAGGCCTGCCATAGTCCGGTCTGCCATACAGGTAAAAAGCATCCGCAATCAGCACGCCCTCCTCCCGCAGCAGCCGGATGCCCGCTTTCTCCAGAAATTCATCCATTCTGGGGTCGCTGGCCTTTTCCTGGGTGCTTGCAAAGGTAAACCCCGCCAGCACCTTTTCTTTGATGTCATGGTTGCCGTAGCAGGCATAGACGCCGTATCTGCTCTCTATGCCTCCAAGAATCTGCGCCAGGCGCTGCGGATCCTCCAGGGCCTCGTACTCATTGTCGAAAATATCTCCTGCTATCACCACAAGATCTGCATCCTCTTTATTGACAAGATCCACCATCTGCTCCATGTGCGAGACGCCGATGCTGTACCCCAGATGGAGATCCGCCACCAACACGATCTTTAATTCCTCTAACCCCGGCGCCTCCTTGTCCACATAGAGCTCATAGTCCGTCACCCGAATATGATCTGCGCTGAGGATTCCTCCTATGCTGCAGCCACAGATGCAGAGGATGCACACCGTACCGATTGCCATGTGCCCGCCCCGGGAGAACAGCCTCTCTTTCCACCGCCCATTCCTCCGAAGGGTAAGCCGCTTTACGACAAGCCGCAGCAAATCTGCAACAGCCAGCACCAGCAGCGCATAGAGAAGCACTCCCAGCCAGGTATTGCTAAACTCCTTTAATCTTTGTTTGACAGGCGAGGGCTCCAGCAGAAAGGCTGCCAGGATGCTGAAGGCCACGCACAAATACACAATGCCCACAGGGATTCGGATCCGCTTCCGCCCCAGATAGGGTAGACACCTCTCCAGCCAGGTCTGCAGCCGATAAAATACATAGGCGCAGGCCAAAAGGTAAAGGGGCGATAAATACACTGCTACCATCCTTCTGCCACCTCCCACGCTGCTACTTTCGACTGGTAATCTGTAATCCCCTTTCCCTCATTTGGGTACCTTGAGGAGTAGATCTGATCTGCTGTGAAAAGCAATAACAAAGTCAGCCCTATTCCGATCAATACTTTCTGGGGCACCCTGCGAAACAACCCGTCCAAAAACGGTGCCAGCACATACACGATGGCCATGCCGCCAATGCCGAACACCAGCAGCCCCTCCGCACAGATCCGGCCGTTCAGATTTAAGAAATATCCTGTATAGTCCCACCACCTGGTTCCATTGTGGACAAATTCCAAATACACAGAGGTAAAATACTCCACAAAACCGCACAGTGCCACCGCCAGAACAAATTCTAGAACAGGCTTGCGCCGGAACCGATTCAGCAAAAGTAACATCATCACAGTCCCGGTTCCATAGATGGGAAGCCATGGCCCATGCAGCACACCCCGATTCACAAACTCTCCGTCAGCGATAAGGTGAAGTCCCACCTCCCAGGCCCATCCCACGAAAGACATGGCAAAGAACATCAGGATCACAGACCACACAGAATAGTACCTGAGATAGTTGAGACTCACCACCCACTTCCGTTTCCGCTTCTCCGGGATGGGATAAAGCCTGGTGGGATAGATTCTCCCCTCCAGCGCCTTTTTGTCGTACTCCAGCTGGAACCTTTTGCTCTGTTCTTCCTCCAGAGCTTGCATCTCTTTTTTTCGTCTGATAGTCACCCCGAATGTTTCCGCCAGGAACCGGTCCACTCCTTTCAGCTGCCCCACGTCCAAGGTCTCTGGGCTATATTCTCTGTCCACATCCCCATACTCGTTCTGTAGAATTGTTTCATCCGCTTTTTCGAACAGGTACCTATCGTTTAAAAGGTCTGTGTTCTTGATTTCTTCTTGGATACCCAATTGTCGCAGTCCTGCATAATATTCTCCCATCACTGCCATCTTATAGGGTGCAGTAAATAGAATGTTGGAAAGACCCAGTGTCAAAATCCCCAAGAACTCCCAGCCCAAAAAGGAAAGCTCCAGCAAAAAGCATTCCCATTTATGGCCTTTCATCAGTCTCCTGGACAGGGTAATGGCATCCAGAGTCTTGATAGATGGATTCTCCGCAAGGATGTAGGGCACCAGGTGGTAGGAATAGGATTTGATGATCCCGCCCACTATTGTCAGCCCCCAGAAAAACCGGAACACACCTGTGACGAAATTCACCCACGCCACATGACACCACTTCTTCACCCGCAGCAGAAACCAGATCCGTCGCCCAGGCACTTTCTCATAGCAGCGTCCCTCCAAAAATACTCGGACTGCCACGGTACGGCATACTCCCACCACAAATACCTGCAGTAAAACTATCAATAACAGCGCCAAAAGCAATAGCAGTATCACCGCCACCTGGTCAGTGCCCACTAAGGACCGGATTCCCACTATCACCGTCATTAGATAGGCACCGGAGGATAGCTTATTCACCACAGATGCCAATACCCCCCGGCTCCTGCCAAAGATCTCCTGCCCCCTTTGTCTGGACGCCTCCACATACTCTGCTTCCTTCTCCTGGATCTGCCGCTCTCTGTCCGCCCCCTTTCCCACTGCCACGTCCATGACCACCTCTGTGAAGGAGGACACAATCGCGTCTGTATAGGTGATCCGCACCTGGGGCGTCATGTCCTCCACGGCATCTCCGCCGGCAGTCCGAGAGGTTACCAGCTCTCCGCCGCCCAGCAGAGAAACTGCCATGCATAGCAGTAAAAACAGGAAATAATGTTGTTTCAGTACCTTTTTGGCATCCGCCTTCATTTGTTTTCTCGTGTGCATTCCAATTCTCTCATTTCCGGGATTTCCAACTGGCATCCCTCTCCTTGCTGGCAGCCGTGGCCCTGGTTAGCTGCAGCACGATTTCGCTGAAATACCGCTCTGGAATCTCTTTCAGGAAATAGGAATTGCTGTCATTGGCCTCATCATACACATAGCTGCCACGCTTGATGCCTGCAGGCACAGTGCTTTCTTTCGTGTTCCCCACGATGACACCGCCATTCCCCGCCAGCACAGTTCCGCCTGCATTGTAGAATCTGACCTCATATACGGTCACATCGTCATTCTCCCCGCCTACAAAGCTGCCGGAGAAATGAAGCTCCACCCCAAGTCCCAGCTCCTTGTCCTCTCTGTAATAGCTGTAGAAGCCGCCTCCGTCCTGGACAGAGCCCCGATACCATCCCATGGACAGAAGCTTCCCGCCCAGAGACAAGTCATTGATGATACAGCCGCCAAAGCGCTCTAAGCTCTTTGACTCCTCTTCCTCCTTGGTCCTGTAATACACTGTCCTGTCAAGCTGCTCAATGGGCTGTGTGATCTCATAATCCTCCAGCTGCTCTTTCCAGGCCTTGCGGGAATCCTCCGACAGCTCGATGGGGTGTACGATGCCGATAAATGCTGCGGTGCCTGTCTCTGGCAGTTCAAACTCGTCCTCATCCTCTGTGTTAAAGGACCCATCCTCCATATACCGGAAAGTGCCAGCCAGCTTTCTGTCCTCGTAGATCCCCCAGATAAGCCCTGTGGCAAACTGATGCATCACCGGGTTCTTTACAAACAGATTCTTCCAGGCCTCCACGCTCCACTGTCTGCCTGTGGACAGAGCCATCTCCAGGCGCATCTTCTGGCTGCTGACCGTGGTCTTCATCTGCTTTTTCATCTGCTTGAATTCCTCGTAAGCGCCGGCTGCTTTCACCTCATCGTCCCGCTTGCCAGGCGCAGGCAGGTTCTTTAGCTTCTTGCCGCTCTCGTCGAAGACCTCTATCTCCAAAGCTGTGGTGATAGCCACGGTAAACTTTCTCTCTCCATAGTCAAACACCCTCTCCATGTTCTCATTGAAGCCCAGATCCGGCACGATTCTGTCGGCCAGCTCCTCTGTGGTAATGCCTAGCTGCGCCGCCGCAAAATCCAGGGCCTTGCCGGCTGCTGCCTTCACCTGCTTAAATTTGAATTTCCGGGAAATGCCGTCCACAATCAGCAGGGCCTGGGGCTCAGGGCTTAAGGCCAGGGCCTGGACCGCCTCCGACGCAATGGCACCTCTGGCCATATTGGGCCACTCCTGAATCTGGTGGTGGAGCTTTCTCACCATGTCTGCGCCGCCGTGGATGGCCGCCGCGTAGAGCACCCATCTCTTCTTAGACTCTGCTCCCGCCTCCATCCATTTGTCGAAAAGCTCCCCTGTATACACGGCAAACTCCCGTTTATCCAGATCCTCAGCCAGCATAGCTCCCGTAGGACTGACCCCGCAGGGAGACATGGCCGCATAGCTTAAAAGCACAGCCTGCAGGTACTCCTCGCTGGCCTCTGTGCCGTCCTTTTTATGTACCGTGGAAAAGGGTGTCTCATAAGCCCATGCCAGAGAGCGCTTTTTCCCGCCCTTGTGGAGGTCTTTTACCATATCCTCTCGGGTCAGAGCCTTTCCGCCTTCCCCAGCTTCGCCTCCCTGGGCACTTATATGCAGCACAGTCTCCAACAGGGCTTTGACCTTACTATTCTTCTCCTTTTCCAGGCACTCTGTCAGAATGGAGGTGTATCCTTCGCTGTCCCAGTTAGTCAGCACTCGTATGGCTATCTCCCGCTCACCGGCCTTTTTGGAGGTTAGAAGCTTTCTCATATCCTCCTCCCAGTCTTTTTGCCTGTAGAGAATTTTCAAAAGCTCTTCCTTCACCCCTTTGGAGCTGTCCTGGGTAAAGCCCAGAATGGCTTCCTTGTTCTGGTCAGACTCCTCCCCCAGAATCAAAAGTCCCAGGCATCTGCCGGTACTGCCAGCCTCCTTGAAAGCAGCCAGCGTCTCCTCCCGCCTTGTCTTTAGATACCTGTGGAAAATCTCCCTGGCGGTATTCTGAAGTTCCGTTTTCCACCGGTCCAGATACAGGGACTCATAGGCATCCCCATAGCCGTTTAACTGTCTGTTCAGACTTAAGCCCTCTTTGTCCACTGCCTCAAAGAGCCGCTTTACCTTGTCCCCCTTGATCTCACTGTTCACCCGCAGGCTGTTGGTATTGGCATATCCTCTGTACAGCATCAAAAACGCCTCACAGCGGTTGCTCAATTCATCATAGCCGTAGGTGCTCTGGTAGCTTTGCAGAATATTCCAATGCTTTCCGCCCCAGCGGTAATTGGTATTTCCCTGAAGCTTATCCTCATAAGGGTACAAGCTGTCTATGGCTTTATCACCCTCCAAATAAGCTCGCACTGCCCCTGCGGCCTGGGTGTCCACAATCTGCACCATGGCGTCAATGACTTTGGACTGCTGTCTGGACGCATCCTTTCCCATTCTCTCCCGGTATAGCCCGGAATCCAGCTTCTTCACTACCCCGTTCATCCGGTTAAAGGAGTCAAATTCTGCAGTATTCATGCAGTCCAGGTAAATCTCCCTGTTGCTTTGAAACTGTCCTTTCAGGATTTCTGTCTCCCCTTTTCCAGCCGCCCAGACAATCAGCTTTTTGGGGTCCACGCCGAAGATTTTATCGTAGTCGCCGCCGTTTTTATTCATGTCATCCCGCAGATCCATATTGGCCATACTGTCCAGCATTGCCGTGGTGTCCGCTGCCAGACATATCCGCACCACATTCTTAAGGAGCGGCGATTGGCCGTAATTGACAAAAGCAGTAACGCCCAGGTGTCGCAGCATATACCGATTCACAGACAAGTTTGCATTGGCCATCTTCAGAATGCGCTCATCCACCTTATCCCGGTACACAGCATTTTGGATTTCATCCAACTCCAGCCTAGACATCTGTCCACTGTAGATCTGACCCACATTTTTCGCCAGAATCTCCCCATATTCCTGTAAAAGCAGCATATCCTTCGCCGGAATCTGCCGAAAAGCCCCTGGGGCCTTTTCTCCCCGTCCAAACAATCTGCCAACCCCTGCTAAAATACCGCCCTGCTTATTGCCCTCCTCTTCCTCCACCAGCGCTACATTTGGATACTTCATCTGAAAGTATGCCATGAACAGAAGCAGTTTGCCATTGGCATTCTTGCCTTTTTGATAGGAGATAGCTTTCTTTAGGATCTCCGGATCCTCCTTGCCAAGTCCCATCAGACTTTGGACGGTGGGACGGCTGATCATATACTGGATTGCTCCGATTTCCATGGCATAGACTGCTGCCTTTTTGGCAGGATCCGGAAAGATCACCTCTTTCCTGTTGTGAAAATATTCATAGGCAGCAGGCACCATGGGCTGACAAGTGGACTGGCCAATGGCAAAGAGCAGGTCACACAGCTTCGTCACCTCCTGATCCGGCGCCTTTCTCACCAATTCCCGCATTTTAATTGCCAAATCCCCTGGCACAGAAGTCAGGTCCCGGAAGGGAAGCTTCTCGGAAGGCTCTCCCTCCACCGCTCCACTCAGATAATCCTCCATCCAGGTAAGCTCATCCTCGGAAAAGAGATTCATCTGCTGAAAAAGTTCCACGATTTTTGCTGTTCTCTGATTTTGTGGGTTGATCATCTTTGTTTCTCCTTTACGCTGCTATTTTATTTGTCCAAAGCTTCTGCTCCGCTAAGCAGAAGGGGGTCGTTTCCATAGTATTCTGCTCCCCTGTCATATGCAGTCTTCTGTCTGCAGAGGTACAGGTACTCATTGATATCTGCATAAAGCCCTGCCATGGCTCCTGTCTTTCGCTTCATCTGATGGCGCGTGGCAGTGATCTCCTCTGCCATCCCAGCCAAAAGTCCTGACAGATATTCCATGCCATACTGGGCAGTCAGGTCTGCTGCCTTCTGTATCTCCCTAAGGGTACTGTCGTGGACAGTGTCAAATCCACTCTGGTACAAATCCTCCAGTAGAGACTGTATTTCTTCTGTAATGTCCTCCATGACCTGATATTTTGTCTGGCGTCCTGCGCTCACCGCTTCTGCCTTCTGTCCTGGGAAATTCTCTTCGCCGGAAAGCTTTCCTCCTGCCAAATCTGTCCCATCCCGTAGGCCCTGTGCTTCCCCTGGTCCGCCGTCCGCCTCTATCTCTAACAAATCCACCGGGTACATCCGCAACCTTCCGTCCCGCAAAGATACCTTCCCCAGAAAACAGGGCAGATTCTTTTCCGAGATCCGTTCCAGATATCGGATGGTACTGGCTTCCTCCTTTGCGTAAGTGACTTCCACCAAAAGCTCACGCCCTGCCCTGTCATACAGCGGCAGCGTCAACTGCTGTCCGGTCTGGGAAAACTCTGCCTTTGCGCAGGAATCCGGCTGAACGAACACAAGCTCTGTAGCCTTTACCTGCTTCCCAATCTGTTTCTGAAACAGTAGCCCAAAATCCCGATAATACCAGCTCTTGATATCTGATGCCTGAAGCCCCTGATCTCCTGTTATCTCCCCGCGGGTCTCCTGGCTGGAGGAAATCCGGTTTCGCTCATCACATTTTGCCCCCACAAGATGAATTCTGACTTTCAAGAGCTTTTCCAGGGAAATTCCCAATCCCCAGGGGGCTGGGCCCTGTAGGAAGCTACTCTTCTCCCTGCCAGCTCTCCTCTTTGCACCCTCATAAAAAACCGGCTTTGCATTGGTATATGTATACCACTTACTTGTAGTCTCTTCCAGAAAATAAATGGTCTCTCCCTCATATCCTGTCTGGCTTTTATATTGCTCCACCCCGATCCCAATCAGATCCAGATTTCCAACAGGAAGATAATCCGCTCGAAACTCCCCGGCTAACTCCGCCACTTCATGGACTTCTTTGGCCAGAAGCAGTCCATTTACCTGGCGGTAAAGCCTTGTTATCTGCTCCATTAAGTCCTTTGTCCGGAATGTGGCTTTGCGCTTTAAGTATCTGTCATAGGAATCTGCCAATGCTCGAAAATATCCCTCAAACCGGGCCAATCCTGCATTGTGGCCCATGATTGCCAGCCGCTCTAAATAGTCCAGCACATCCGGGGACACCCGGGAAAGACCAGTGGCAAGCAGCTCTTCCAGAAAGTCTCTCATCTGCCCGGCTGCCTCTCTGACCTGCTCCATATCATACGCGGAAGTCTCCATTCCCTCCTTTAGCAGCTCCTCTGTGGTCAGAACGCCAGCCTCCAATTGACACCACAGCAGTGCTGCAGCCTTATGTCGGCACAGCTCCTTTTTATGGCAGGTACAGGTGGAATATTCCAGCGGGGCTAAAAGCTTTACTGTGATGCCCGGCTCCGGCAGCTGCACAGTGATCACAGAGGTATCCTGTATCACAGGGCGAACGCCTGTGGCAGCCTGGTTGACAAAGGTCTGGAAATGTCGATTTCCCAGCACCTTTTTTAGCTTTTCTAAGGGATACTCCTTGATTTCCTTCCAGACTTCTTCACTTCTGCCCTTTACATGGCTTGTACCTGGATCCGCTTTTTTCCATACTTCCTCTCCCAGATCACTTTCCTGTATCTGCAGGACATTCTGGGTAATTTTCTCATCCTTGTCCTGTGTGCCTTCCGTCTCCTCAGGGGGCAAGTTTTCCGCCTTCTGCCCTACAGTGTCCATCTGGCCCACCGGACAGTTCTCCTTTAGGACCAAAATCGCCTGCACCACATGGCGGCAGATGCTTCTGGAGGGACAGGTGCACTTACTCTCCCCAAGGGGAAGGCACACTGTCACTGTCTCTGTTCCTATCTTTACTGTAGCCTCATCTCCCAGTGCACTGATTTCGGCGGGTATTTCCTCCTTGTCCTTATAGGCACGTTTTACGATTCCCTTATTGCTGATGCCCACCAGATAATCATCATCTATCCCGGCCAGCCGCCCACTCCAATCTTCCATACGCATCTCCTCTTCTATCAATATAGTAATTCCTGTCATATTCTATGTCAAGTCATAATGCGGCTGGCCTATCATATCAAAACAGCCCGGGGCCTGTAGACCCAAGGCTGCATAAACCCTCTACGCAATCATCTTCCCAATCCACCCTGCCAGCTCCTCTGGGGTCATGGCACCTACGAAGGCCCCCATATCCGAAAGCCTCTGGGCTGCATTCCTGTCATAATTGGGATTGGCGTCCATGTCCAGGGCCGTCAGCACCACCAGCTTCGCCCCGCTCTCAATGATTCCCTTTGCAGTGCTGTAGAGTCTCTGATATCCACCGCCCTCATAGAGATCTGTCACCAGGACCAGCATAGTACGGAAAGGGAAATCAATGAGGCCCTCGCAGTAGCTTAAGGCTCCTGCGATATTGGTGCCGCCGCCCAGCTGAACGCTCATCAGGGTCTCCACAGGATCCTCCACATAGCCACTCAAATCCACTACATTGGTGTCGAATATTACCAGCTTCGTGTCCAGCATGGGCAGCTTTGCAAATATGCCGGCCATGATGGCGCTGTGAATGACAGAGTCCAGCATGGATCCGCTTTCATCCACACAGATTACCACCCGCCACTGATTGTATTTCTTCATTCTGGAATTGAAATACACATTCTTCAGTACAAGCTGACGCCTGTCGCGGTCGTAATTTTTCAGGTTCATGCGGATGGTCTTCTTTATGTCCAGGTTCCGGGCGGATTTCACCGGAGAGCTGGCATTTCGGTTGATCTGGCCAAAAAAGGAGAGCCGCACCTCCTGCTCCAGCTTCCTCGCGATCTCTTCTGCCACCTTCCGCACAATCTCCCGGGCCAGGGACAATACCTCCCCTTTCATCATGTGCTTTAATTCTAATATTGTCTTCAACAGCTCCTTATTTGGCTCAAGCCTGCGAAGCACATCCGGATCCGTGAGGAGCTCTGTCATCCCATACTTTTCCAGGGCATGGCGCTCTAGCACCTCCACGGTCCTCTTTGGGAACAGCCGCTTGACCTGGTGCAGCCAGTCCGGCACCGTAAGCTGGGATCCTTCGCTGCCACCCCTGCGGTCTTTTCGTATCTCCTGTTCCTCTCCGTATTCTCTGGAATACAAAAAATCCAACACATTTTCCATATCCATATAGTTTAACGTTCTATCCCCTGCTGAAAAGGAAATCTGCTCTGACGCATACTTTCCCAGCACTAGCCTCCAGCGGTTCATAATCTCCTGCTCGTCTACCATTCTCATGAAATTTCCTCTCGTGCGCCTTCCCGACTTTACAGGTTTGAAGTCACTTCGGCGCTCCCATTTTCCCTTTTACATAGTTATCCAGCTCTTTTCCGTAGGCATACCAGTCCGGGAAGACCTCCTGTCGTTCCATGATATCCTGGCCCTTCTTTCCATGGAGGCCTGCTGCCATGGCAGCTATCTTGTCAATCTCCCGGGGCGTAAAATAGGCAAAGGCCATTCGCAGCTTTGGCAGAAGCTCTAAAAACTCCTCCTCTGAAACCACCCCGTAAAAGCTATCCAGCATCCGAACAAATTGCTCTCCGATGAACACCAGATCCCTTGCTGTAAAGAACAGTCCTCTGAAAAACTGCGCTGTGGAAAATAGCTGCTCCTTAGTCCCGCCTAAATATCCTCTGCAGACCATCTCTATGTCCTGGGCACTCTCCTGCCCACTTCCGTAGAGGATACCATGAATACAGCCATTTAGTCCGGCATTGATTTCTCCGTCCAAAGTCATCTTCTTTAAGATATCTATGTAATCCTTCCTCTCCTGCTCCTTCAGCCCTTCTCGCCCTGTAATCCGGTACAGGAGCTTTAGGGCATTCATGCAAGGGTCTAAATCCTCGTCCTTTATCCTGGCCATAGAGGGCAGCAGACCTGTGAGCTTCCTGCATCCTATGACAATCAGCGCTCCAAAGTCCAGGGAAGAGCCGTACAGCATTCCCAGCTCCTCCATCATCATCAGATTCTGCAATGCCTCTGCAATGGAGTAAAAGTCTGTGTCTGATAGCATGAGCTGATGCACCCGCTCAAAGACTGGCTGCATCTGACCTTTCAGTCCCATCTCAAAGACCTTTGTCAAAAGCACTGTGCTTTCCTTTGCCCCCAGCTCTTTTTTCAGCGCCTCCTTCACCAGGCTCACCGCTGCCTCCTCCAGGGTGGCGCCGTATACAGACACCTCTATCAAAGCTGCGTTCACCTGGGCGCTCCACTTGTATTTCCAGATTTCCCGCATTAGGTTTCTGTCTTTTTTCAGCTGTAAATTGGGCCCCTTTGTCTTCCTGGCAAAAGGAGCCTCCAGGTACAGCATCCGGTTGAAGAACATACTCTGCTGCCTGTGCTTTGGATTGGAAAATATGGACAGCGTAGCCTCTGCCTCCAAAGTGGATCCGATTTTTAGTCCGAATCGTTTACACTCTCCCTGAAAATCATAAATAATGGGAGGCACATCCGCCTGTGGACACAGGGCACCCACAGCATTCCCCGTCATAAGCTTTCTCAGAATGCGAAGGGGCGTGTCCGAGGCCATATTGTACTCCCCTTTCACAAAGGAGGAAAGCACTGCGTCCAAAAGTTCATAAGCCCCTGGCTCCTGTTTGCCCCGAAGCCCTGCAAGGCCTCTGGCCATGGCACAGGCGCAGATTTCATCATAGGTGGACAGATACCCCTCCTTACGCCTAGTCTCCTTGCCCGCCGCCACGATCATGTCAAGGACCGCATCCTCATAGGGGGTATCCGATTCCCCTGTGCGCTCCCATATCTTCTGGTAAAAGCCCGTATAGGGCATTCCGCTGGCGTACCCGTTTAAGGCATCCGCTGCCTCCATGGAATAAGGCATCAGGTAGACTCCCTGGTCCTTCTCGGGGACCTTACCTTTCTTTTTTACATCCCCGTCTTCTCCTGTCAACAGGGCCTTAAGCCCTGGCGTGTGAAACCCGCCTGTGACCACCAGCACCTTGCCCCCTGCCTGGGCCTGCCTTGCGGCGTGCTCTCTGATCTGCTCTGCCATATAGCTTTCCCTGGCAAGGCACCCGTCCTCCTCCATGGACCTTGTCGGTGTGTTTTCTCTGGCCAGTGCACAGTACACCAGCAGGTTCTCAAACCAGCGTTCACTGCTCTCTTTCATTCCGCCAAGTTCAAAATATTTCTCCCAGAACTCATCAAAGCAGCGCAGCCCAGTCCGTTCACAGAGCTGCTGCAAATATGCGTTCCTTGACAACAGGTAGTCGTCATTATAATTGCTCTTATCTTCCTCCTCTTTCAGCAGCCCCATGCCCTGGCTGGATGCTGCCAAAATATCCCCGTAGGGCAAATCAATAAAGGCCGTCCGGATCCCAAGCCGCGCTCCCGTCCGAAAAGCGGTCAGCTCCGGCGAATAGTCCAGAAACGGGTAATAGCACTTGTAATGACTTTTCTCCTCTGATATCCTTCCCGACTGGTCATGATAAGAGTAATAAATGGCAAAAGGTGGCTTCGTATCCCCATGGACCATCACTGGAATCAATGGGTCTGCATTCACTGGCCCCTCTACCAGGATGACGCCAGGCTGCACTTCTTCTATCATCCGCTCCACATGATACGCGCAAGCCGGACTATGATGCCTGACAGGAAGCAAAATTATCTCAGCCATTTCCTGGCTTCGTAATATTCTTTCCATAATCCACCTTCCTTACTGCTCTTGTCCCGAATGACTGTGTTGAAATACCCCTTTACCTTTTCCAAATCGTCTTTATTTTCCTTGGAAATTGCCCCTACCAGATTCTGCACCAGGCTATCCATGCTAAGGGTCTTATCCCCATAATAATAGCCTGTGATCATAGCCTGGTAATACACTGACACCGCCTCCGCCGTGCTCATCACCGCCGAGGGTTTGTCGATTCTATGCCCATAGGAGGAGATGCCCTCCCGCAGCTCATGATAGGTGGAAGCTAAGATCTCCGCCACATCCTCGTCGACCTCCATGGCGATATGACTCTCCGCTGCCAGCTTCTCCACCTCGTTTACGATGATCCGCTTTTCCATGGCAGCCTCCCGCACAGGCATTACCGTCTCAAAATTAAAACGCCGCTTCAGGGCGCTGCTCATCTCGTTGACCCCCTTGTCCCTTGTGTTGGCCGTGCCGATGACATTAAAGCCAGGCTTCGCAAACAAAAATCCCTCATCCCCCAGCTCTGGCACATTTAACACCTTATCGCTGAGCACACTGATTAAGCTGTCCTGAATCTCCGCAGGTGTCCTGGTGATCTCCTCGAACCGGGTCAAAATCCCTTTCTCCATGCCCACATACAGTGGCGCCGGCACTAGCGCCTCTCTGCTGGGGCCCTTCGCCAAAAGGAGGGCATAGTTCCAGGAATATTTTATCATATCCTCCGTGGTCCCTGCGGTGCCCTGGATGGTGTTGGTGCTGACCCCGCTGATGGCAGCGGACAAAAGCTCTGACAGCATGGTCTTTGCCGTGCCCGGCTCTCCCACCAGCATCAGTCCTCTGTTTCCAGCCAAAGTCACAATGCAGCGCTCCACCAGCGCATCATTGCCAAAGTATTTCTTCTCAATGGTGTATTCTTTCCCCTGGTGTGGAATAGGCTTTGGGCTCCCTAAAATAAAGGTTCGCACCGCCTTTGGCGACATTTGCCAGTTCTCCGGCCGATTGCCCTTATCATTTGCCTTCAATGCCTCCAGTTCCTCTCTGTACCGAATCTCCACTGGGGGTTTTATGTATTGTTCCATGGTATCCGCCTCCTGCTCCAGTCTATTTCTATCAGTATATCAAATGGTACTGAAAATTGCCAGAGGCGCGCCTGAAATCATGGCAGAAATTACAGCAATCACAACAGGCTATCCCGGAAGCCCCCTGGTGTCATACCGGTTTCCTTCTGGAAAGCTCTCCGAAAGGTTTTCAGGCTGGCATATCCCACCATCTCACTGATCTGTTCCAGAGTAAATTTCCCGGATTTGATAAGAGCCTTTGCCTTTTTGATGCGCAGCCGATTTATATAGTCCAGGATTCCTTCCTGGGTCTCCTCCTTGAACACTCTGGAAATGTATTTGGGATTTCGCTGGATCCCCTGGGCAATGGTGCTGATATTCAAATTGCTGTCCACAAAATGTTCCTCTACATACTGAATAATGCGCTGTACAATGGCCCTGCCCCCAGACTCCTCTCCATCCTCCATATCCACTACGCCATATCCGCCCAAAAACCCAGCTCTCTCAAGCCCTTCTATTATCTCCTGGTAGGCAAACCGAAGCTCTCCCATGTCCTCCATGACACTGCTGACTGCTCCGCGCACAGACCCTTCCAGCCGTTCCCACAGAAAGCCGCACAAATACTCCGCCGATTTCCTGCAATGCTCCCGAAAGGCTCCCTCCTCCCCCTGTATCAAGAAGAGATAGAACAGATATTGCCCGTCCTCTATTGGATAAAAGGGCCATTCCTCCATGAGTTCCGCAAATATATTGTCCACCGCGAACAGCATTACCTCATCCTGTAAAATCTCCTTCTCATCCATCAGGGGCACCCAAAATCCTACTAGTACCATCCTCTGTCCAGCCTGTACCTGCACCGCTTTTTCGGCTTCCCCAATGCTGCGGCCCTTCATCATCGCCAGCAGATAGCTGCCTTGCATGTCCTGAGTCTGGGCTGCTATGTGCTGGTACATCACATGCTTCTCCCGCACCAGCTTGAAATAGGCATCCTCTATAAGCTTGTATTCATTTCCCTTCTCTCTGCCTCCCCCGGACATCTTCCGGATCAGACTGTCCACAGGTCTGAAATTCCGCCGCAGGGCCACAGAGACGCAGACAATGCCCACCAAAAGAGTTACTACTACACTGCTGTAGAGTACATTGCGCACCTGGCGCAGCTCTCTCCAGAATTCATCCTTTGGAATCAAAAGGCAATATTCCACCCCCGGCACGCCGGAGGTCTTATGCGTTACCATATAGCGATCTGTCTCCTCTGGCCCGCCATGGTTCCAGCAGGAAAAATGCTCCTCTGGAATTTCCTCCACGCCCTGATTGGACAATGTCAGCGCCGTCTCCTTCTGGATTCCCATAAGCAATCTAGTCCCCTCTGGCAGAGACTTTGTCAGTTCCTCCAAAAGGGAGATCGGCATACCCACAAACAGATTAAATGCCTCGTACTGGGAATAGGCGTCAATACTCTGGGCATAAACCAGTTGGTTCTCCCCTGCCCCATAGTGCAGATATCTCCCAAACAAAAGCGCATTTCGGTAGGCTCCAGACAGTTCCTCCATCCAGTCCTCATAGGCAATCATATCTGGAAGCCCTACACACATTCCACCATACAGATATATGCTCTCATTGGCTCCGCTATTGCCAATAACGTAATCCAGATGCTTTAGATAAATCAAGCACGACATATCAGAGTCATAGCCTC
>CANRZC010000014.1 GCA_947644185.1 uncultured Acetatifactor sp. | reverse complement strand
CGCTCGTTCAAGCCACTTTTAACGCTCTTGTCAAGCTTATTTACTATGGTGTTCAATGCGGGAATGATTCCCAACTATCTGAACATGCAGGATCTGAAGCTGCTGAATACCCTGTGGGTTCTGATTCTGCCAGGGACTTTTAACACCTTCAACTGTGTGATCATGATGAGCTTTCTGCGAGAGCTGCCCTATGAGCTGGTGGAGGCGGCCATGGTGGACGGCGGTTCGGAACCATATATTCTCCGGAAAATCGTGGTTCCGCTGTCAAAACCAGTGCTGGCATCAGTGACGCTGTTCCTGGCGGTAGGGGCGTGGAACGCCTATTTCGGGGCACAGATATATATCCAGAACCGGAACCTGTGGCCCATTGCACTGACCTTAAAGGAAATTCTAATGGCAGCATCCACTGCCATTCTGGAGGCAGAGGCAGACCCGGCAGCACTGGGAGCGGTGGGCACAGAAATTGAATCCAAGACAATACAGTATGCATCGGTACTTATCTCTACACTGCCCA
Organism: uncultured Acetatifactor sp.; assembly: GCA_947644185.1. Taxonomy (GTDB): domain Bacteria; phylum Bacillota; class Clostridia; order Lachnospirales; family Lachnospiraceae; genus Acetatifactor. Next base: position 16,254 of record CANRZC010000014.1, on the reverse strand, counting down.
TTATGTGTATCTACCCCTTCCTACAGAAATACTTTGCAAAGGGTGTTATGGTGGGCTCTGTGAAGGGTTGATGGGATGGAACTGAAAACAGTCTCAAGGGCAACTGGGCAGATGCAGACAGCCATGAGACAGCATTCAAAATAAAGGAGAGAGAAAATGAAAGCGAAGAAAGTAAGTGCACTGTTACTGGCAGCACTGTTGACTGCCACATCTCTTGCCGGCTGCGGAGGAGAGCAGGAGGGACAGGAATCCTCTGGAAAGGAGGAAAGCCCCCAGACCACCTCTGAAAGCGAGTCTCAGGAAAGTCAGGAAAGCCCAGAATCAGAAGCGTCAGATCCGGGAGAGCCTGTGAAACTCAGCATTATGCTTCACAGCACAGACGAAGTACCAGAGGGCTCCATCTCGGACCAGTGGGCAAAGCAATTGGAAGAAAAGCTGAATGTGGAGATTGAATGGGTGATTCCCCCCAGCTCCGCTTATGAGGATAATCTGCAGCTGTATATGATCAATGAGGATAAACCGGATGTAATGTGCTTCCCCACAGAGTGGCTATCTCAGACATCCTTTACAGATGCCTGTAAGTCTGGTATGTTCTATGATATCTCCCAGGAGATTGAAAACTACCCGAATCTGATGGCCCACACAGCGCAAATTTCCTGGGAGGCACTGGATGTCTTTAACGATGGCAGAGTCTGGGGGGTGCCCCGTTCCACTGTCTGCCGCGCCGACGGATTCCTGCTTCGCTCAGACTGGCTGAAAAACCTGAACATTGACTATAATGAAGGGGACTTTTTGACACTGGACGAATTCTATGATATGCTGTATGCTTTTACTTACAATGACCCAGATGGAAACGGTGTGGACGACACCTGGGGGCTGAAAATCCATTCCTGGGAGAATGGCTCGCTGAATAACAAACTGAGCGCCATCTTCCATGTGGGCAACGGAGAGGCATGGTATGAAATGCCAGATGGCACTGTGACCAATCTAAAATACTCCAGAGACTACGATTACTACAAACAGCACCTGGCCTTTATCAACAAGTGCTGGGAAGCAGGTGTTCTGGAACCGGATGCCTTTGCCCTGGACGGCGCCGCAGCCAGAGAGAGGAATGCGCAGTATGGCTGTATCGGAGAATTCCCAGGAAATATGGACTTGTATGACAACGACTATGTGTACTGCCCGGGTGTTGTGGTAGAGGGGGATCCTATCGGACGTTACACATACGGCGACCACAATACGGGAATCTGGTATTATTATGCCATTTCCTCTACCTGTGAACATCCGGAAAAATTTTTAGAGCTGGCGGATTATGTCCTTTCTGACGAACAGTGGGTGAATTTGAACGCGAAGAATCTGGTGGATGTAGGGTTTGTGATGGATGCGGATGGCAACTATGATTTCTCCCTGTATGATGAGCTGAAGGAAGCAGATGAGAAAAATGGAACAAAGCTGTCCAACACAAAGCTGATCAGTATACTCTTTCGGCGCAGCGACGGTGCGGAATTCTTCATTGCAAAGACAAACCCGCCGGAAAAGCAAAAACGTCTTGCTGAGTTGATCAATATGACCTTTGATTTGTATTGGCCTGCGGTGGACAGGGGGTATAAACCGGAGATTGCCACGGATCCCGTATTTATTGAGTATAAGAATTTCATGATTCAGGAAGAGGCCAAAATAATTACCGGCGATAAGCCAGTGGAGTATTGGGATGAGCTTTTGGATGGCTTCTACGATGCAGGCTATGATAAGTATACAGAAGAGATGCTGGCCTACATTGAGAGCTTTCAATAAAAGCTAGGAGGACAGGGATGGAAGCTGCAGTAATAAGAGAAACCATAGAAACAGAAGTGGTAAAGGAATATGATGTTGCAGTGTGCGGAGGTGGATTTGCAGGCATTGCAGCGGCTCTGGCAGCGGCAAGGCTGGGCAGAAGGACCGTGCTTTTTGAGAGACAGTTTCTACTGGGAGGTTTGGGGACCTCCGGCATTGTCACCATATATCTTCCCCTCTGTGACGGCATGGGGCGCCAGGTTTCTTTTGGAATTGCAGAAGAGCTATTACGGCTTTCCATTGCAAAAGGTGCGGAGGGAATGTACCCGGATAACTGGCTTGTCAAGGACGGCCCCAGAACAGAAAAAGACAAACGATTCCGAGTACAGTTTAATCCGCAGCTCTTTGCAATGCTTGCGGAGAACCTGCTGTTGTCCGCAGGCGTGGATATTATGTATGGAACATATGTAGTCAATATATCGAAAACCCAGGATAAAATTACACATCTCATAACAGAAAACAAATCGGGAAGACAGGCCTATAAAATCACTTCTGTCATAGATGCCACTGGAGACTGTGACATTGCACATTACGCAGGTGCTCCCACAGACAGGTTCCGGCAGGGAAATGTGCTGGCTGCATGGTACTATTCCACAGGCAGAGACGGATATCTGCTTCACCAGTTGGGGTGCGCTGACATTCCAGAAGAGGAGAAAAGGGAAACAAATATCACAGGACTGTCTGCGGAGGGGCGATTTACAGGATTGGATGGAAGGGAACTTTCCCGCATGACCATACTTTCCCACAGCCTCCTTTTTCAGGATGCATCAGCCAGGAAAGCGGAAGACCAAAGCTTTTGGCCAGTTACCATGGCTACCATCCCCCAGATACGGATGACAAGGAAAATCCTGGGAGAATATGAGCTGTCGGACAAAGAGGTACATAAATATTTTCAGGATTCTATCGGCATGGTTTCCAACTGGAAAAAACGGGGCCCAGTGTACGAGGTTCCATTCAGGACCCTTTACAGCCAAAAGGTGAAAAATCTCATAACCGCAGGGAGATGCACTTCTGTAAACGAGACCATGTGGGATATTATGAGGGTGATTCCCTGTTGCGCTGTAACTGGACAGGCAGCGGGAACAGCGGCTGCCATGACAGATGATTTCCCTTCGTTGAGCATAGAAGCCTTGCAGGAAAAGCTTAGAGAAAGCGGCGTTGTTCTCCATGAAAAGGAGCTTTGAGAAAAGAGGGGCAAACCATGGAAAAAATATGGATTGATGCAATGGAATTTCATCATTGCGGCGGATTTCGCAGAGATACGCAGTTTGTTCGGGAGATGGGGCAGGGATATTTGATGGCGGATAGTGTGGATGGGGCCGTGGAGCCTGCCTGGGTGGAATTCACAGTAAAGCAGGAGGGGCGCTATCGGGTGTTCCTGCGCACAAAGAACTGGTGCGTGGGGTACGACCCAGACGGTCTGATTGTCACCATAGACGAGAAAAAGTCCGGGCATATAGCGGGGATGATGCAGATTTCCGGCTGGTATTTCGAGGCGGCAGGGGACTTTGACCTGACTGTGGGCACCCACAGACTCAGCGTAGCGGATACCACAGGCTGGTTTGGACGTTTTGCCGCTGTGGTGATTACCAATGATTTTGACTTCTATCCCTCGCCGGAGCGTTCCCGCTGGATGGCCCAGCGGGCGGAGATGAAAGGGCTGAAAAAGGAAGTGACAGATCATGGTCACTATGATCTGCTGATTGCGGGAGGCGGTGTTCCCGGTGTCACTGGGGCAATAACCGCTGCCCGGCATGGGCTGAGGGTGGCGCTGATCAGCGACCGACCAGTGCTGGGAGGCAATGGCTCAGACGAAGGCAATGTGGCGCTGGAGGGCGGTGCGCACAGAGGGTACCATGAGACAGGGGTGATCTATGAGATCAAAAACAGCCGCTATGCAGAAAACCTGACCTGGTCCCAGGCCTTTGAACGCTTTGTGAAACAGGAGCCCAATATTTCCCTGTTCACAAATTTGCTGATAGACCACTGTGTCTGTGAGAACCAAAGGATACAAACAGTGCATGCCATTGACACCAGGAATCTAAAGGAACATACCTTTAGGGCAGATCAGTTTGTGGACGATACCGGGGATGGCTGGCTGGGATATTATGCAGGGGCCGCTTACCATGTGGGCAGAGAGGCAAAGTGGGAGTATGAAGAGGATTTTGCACCAGAGGAAGCGGATGGAAATACCATGAGCGGATGCAATATCGGGGATCACCCTGATTTTCACTATACCATCTGCAGCTATGGTGCAGAATTTGTGGAGGAAGAGGTGGAATATGTACCGCCTGCCTGGGCGATTCCCCTTCCCCAGGGGGAGGAAATGAACAGAAACCCCAAAAGGATTATTTTGGGAGAATGGTGGCTGGAGAATCGCAACGACTATGACGATCTGTGGGAACAGGAGTATACGCGGGATGCACTGATTCGTGTGTCCGCAGGATTTTTTGACTGGCTGAAAAATTCCTGGCCGGAGAGAGACAAGGTCAGGAACCTGAAGCTTAAAACATTGGGTACCTTTAATGCCAAACGGGAGACCAGACGTCTCATAGGGGACTATGTGATTACACAGAATGACTACAGGACTCGCCCCCATTATCCAGACGCTGTATTTTTCAGCGGATGGAATATTGATGTCCATCACGTGAAAGGGATTTTCTCCGGGAGAGAGGGGGCGTTTACCTGCGATGAGAAAATAGCAGTGACCCCCATGCCCTTTGGCAGCCTTTATTCCAAAAACATTTCCAATCTCATGATGGTGGGAAGATGTATCAGCACCACCCATATTGGCATGGGGCCCACCCGTGTCATGCTCACCGGTGCCTGCATGGGGCAGGCCGTGGCAACTGCGGCATGGCTCTGCAAAAAATACAAGGTGGATCCCCGGGAAGTCAGAGCCAGGCATATAGATGAATTGCAGCAGACCCTGTTGAAGGATGGTCAGTCCATTCCTGGGTGTAAAAATCATGATCCAAAGGATCTGGCGTTGACAGCAATGATCGCCGCGGATTCCTGGGAGGAAAATGGGGAGCCAGAGAATGTGGTAAACGGGATCAACAGAGCGGCAGACGGGAAAAAGTATGCCTGGATTTCAAAGGCAGAGCTGCCCCAGAATCTGACACTGACCCTGAAGGAGCCCAGGCAGATCAGTCAGGTGAGAGTTACGCTGGATATGCCTTTTGAACGCTACACCATGGGCTATGAGGACATGCCCAGGAAGGATGAGACATTGGCGGACTTTGCAGTGGAGATCTGTACAGATGGGGTGTGGAAGCCTGTGGGACTTGTGAAGAATAATATAGAGCGGCTTGTGGTGGTAGACTTTGCACCAAAGGTGGCATCTGCGGTACGGATTTGCGCTTTGCGCGCCACGGGGATCCCAAAAGCGATTATCCCAGAGGTTCGGATTTACGAAGCAGGGGATAAACTGTAACGGTCAGAGCGTTTTCTTCATATTCTATGTATGACAGGAAACAAGGAGAACCATCCATATGGCGATTGGATATTTGACTATACAGGCGCGGACTGCCCACGATGCCGTTCCGCTGGAGGGTGTACAGGTCAGAGTGCTGGACAGTCAGGGAAACAGCCTGTACCAACTGATAACAGACGAAAGCGGGGAGACCGGGGCAGTGCCTTTGGAGACATTGGACAAAAGCTTTTCCCAGAACCAATATTTTGCAGGTCAGCCCTTTGTCAGCTACAATGTGCTTGCCCAGAAGGCGGGCTTTGACACACGCTATATCACCAATATTCCTATCTATGACCAGGAGACGGCGATTCTGCCTTTGGCCATGGTGCCTATGCAACAGACCCAGCGCCGTCCGGCTGAGACGAGAATTTTTGTAGGGAAGCCTGCTGTGGCCATGCAGGAGCCACGAAATCAGCAGGGGCCGGGTACAGCAGGGACCAATGCAGGCAATAGAGGGCTTGCCCCCAATGAGGGCTTTCTGGGGAACAGGCTGGCCAATAGCAATGGAATGGAAGACGATAGCGTAATAAACACAAGCCCAGAGATGGATAACATGGATAGCACAGCAGATGGCAGCAGGGTGACAGAGCAAGCGCCTTCTGGGCTGGACATGGAGAACACAGCTCCAGAGAATTTAACAGGGAATAGTGTTTTCACAGAAAACAAAGACAGCACACAGGGAGACGTCCAGGCGGACAGAATTCTACGTCAAGTGGTCATCCCCAATCCTATCACAGTGCACCTGGGCCCGCCAAGCGCCAGTGCAACCAATGTGCAGGTATCATTCCCAGACTATGTGAAAAACGTAGCCAGCAGTGAAATCTATCCCACCTGGCCGGAGGCGGCGCTGACAGCCAATATTTATGCCATTATTACCTTTGCTTTAAACAGAGTTTTCACAGAATGGTACAGATCCAAAGGATACAATTTTGATATCACAAACAGTACAGCCTATGATCAGAATTTTGTGTACGGTCGGCCTATCTACGAATCCATCAGCCGAATTGTGGACAATATTTTCAATGAGTATGTGCGCAGGCAAGGGCAGAATGTGCCCTATTTCACATCCTTCTGCAACGGAAGCACAGTCACCTGTGACGGCATGTCCCAGTGGGGCACAGTGACCTTGGCCAACCGGGGATATACCCCTTTGCAGATCCTGCGGTCCTATTACCCTAATGATATCGAGCTGGCCAGCACTGACATTATAACGGGCAGCCTGAGTTCCTATCCGGGGACACCTCTGCGGGTGGGGAGCACAGGGCTGGATGTACAGACCATACAGACCTACCTGAACAGAATTCGACGAAATTACCCGGCTATCCCTGCCATTACAGACCCGGAGGGTACCTTTGGGGAAAGCACCAGGGCTGCGGTGGCAAAATTCCAGAGCATTTTCAATCTATCGCCGGATGGCATTGTGGGGAAGTCCACCTGGTTCAAAATTTCCAGCCTGTACAGTGCAGTGGCCAGGCTGGCAGAGCTGGACAGCGAGGGGACGTCTCTGGGCATCGGGACTGTTCCGCCCAGCACGATTCTGCGCCAGGGCTCCACTGGACAGGATGTGGTGACTTTACAATATCTGTTAAATGTGATCTCCGAATATTACGCAAATGTTCCGGCCCCTGCTCAGGACGGCGTCTTTGGCAGCGGCACCAGGCAGTCCGTGATTGCTTTCCAGCAAGCTATGAACCTGGCTGCAGACGGGATTGTAGGCCAGGCCACCTGGAGAAAGCTGTATGATGTATATCAGGGAATTCACCAGAACGTGCCTTCCCCTGGTCCCACACCATCTCCGGGACCTTCCGGGTCCTATGTGGAGTACAGGGTTCAGCCCGGGGATAGCCTCTGGCTGATTGCCAGGAAATATGGCACTACGGTGGAGGCCATCAAGAGCCTAAATGGCCTGACAAGCGATCTGCTTGATGTAGGGCAGGTGCTGCGGATTCCCACAGCCCAGTCAGGAGGTTATGTGGAATACACAGTCCGTCCGGGAGACAGTCTCTGGCTCATCGCCAGGCAATATGGCACTACGCCAGAGGCCATCAAAAGTCTCAATGGCCTGACCAGTGATTTGATTGACGTAGGGCAAGTGCTGCGGATTCCCACGGCCCAGTCAGGCGGGGCTGCGGAATACACAGTTCGTCCTGGAGATACCCTCTGGGTGATTGCCCGGAGATTCGGCACTACGGTGGAAGCCATCAAAAATCTCAATGGCCTTACCAGCGACCTGCTGAGCATTGGACAGGTGCTGCGGATTCCTGGCAGGTAGGAGCATATCTGACAAAACCCTAGCGCAAACAAATAAAACAGAGGCCGGAATGCTTCCATGCTCCAGCCTCTGCCTTTTTTATGCACAGGCCCGCACAAAGGTAATATGCCACTAAGGCGGCGTGCGGGCCGCGCGGCGAGTAGTGGAGAAGGGCATTCCCCTACTCGATTGCGCAGGCCCGCATGTTTTCATCACAGATCGTAATACATTTTAAACTCCGCAGGGTGGGGAATCTGCTCCATCTGCTTCAACTCAGCCCGCTTTCTGGCTACCCAGATATCTATCAGCCTCTGAGGGAACACGCCGCCTTTTGTCAGGTATGCGTGATCCGCCTCCAAAGCATCCAGAGCCTCCCCCAGAGATTTGGGCAGGCCCTTGATCTTTTTCTGCTCCTCTTCGGAGAGGGTGTAGAGATTAAAATCATAAGGCCCCCAGCCGTTTGCAGCAGGGTCAATTTTGTTCTCAATGCCGTCCAGGCCGGCCATGAGAATTGCCGCATAAGCGTAGTAGGGATTGGCCGTAGCGTCTGGATTGCGCAGCTCAAAGCGCTTTGCCAGGGGAGACTTGGCGTAGGCCGGAATCCGAATAACAGCGCTGCGGTTGGAGGTGGCATAGCCCACGGTAACAGGCGCTTCAAATCCCGGCACCAGGCGTTTGAAAGAATTGGTGGAGGGATTGGTAAAGGCGCACAGGGAGGCAATATGCTTTAAGAGTCCTCCGATAAAATAGTGGGCGGTCTGACTTAAGCCAGAATACCCTGCCTCATCATAAAACAGAGGATGGCCCTCCTTTAAGAGCAGCATATGTACATGGAGACCACTGCCTGCCTCCTGATAGATGGGCTTGGGCAGGAAGGTGGCAGTTTTGCCCTCCTGGGCCGCCAGGTTTTTAATGATATATTTGATAATCATGGTATTGTCTGCCATGGTGGGCATGTCGTCCAGCTCTACCTCGATCTCCATCTGGCCTGGGCCTCCCACCTCGTGATGGTGATATTTCACCCGGATCCCCCAGGATTCCATCATCATACACATCCGACTGCGCAGATCATAGCCCACATCCTGGGGTGCTGCTATATGATAGCCGCCCTTGTGGGACACCTCATAGCCATTGTTCCCCGGTGTGTCCAGGCTGTGATTCCAGTCCGCCTGCCTGGTGTCAATGCGGTAACCGCACTGCCGGGGCGTTACCTCAAAGCGTGCGCTGTCAAAGAGATAAAACTCGAACTCAGGACCGATGACCATGCGGTCCGCAATGCCCTTTTCTCTCATATATTCCACAGCCCGCAGACTTACGTTTTTGGGATACTGGTCAAAGGGCTTATTCTCCCCCTTGCCGATGGTGCATACATTGCCGCACATGGTCAGCGTGGGCACTGCGGCAAAGGGATCCACATAGGCAGTGGAGGGATCTGGCAGGAACACCATGTCGCTCTTCTCGATGGGGGCGTAGCCGTAGTTGGAGCCGTCGAAACCGATACCATAGGTGAAGGTATCCTCCCCGAACCGCTCCACTGGAATGGTGATATGACGCCAGCGGCCATCGATGTCCGTCATCTTAAAGTCAATCATCCGAATCTGTTTTTCCTGACAAAGGTTTCTGATTTCCGTGATTTTGTCCATATAACGCTCTCCTTGTACTATGTAATTATAGTTATCTTGCCTCTCCTGTAATGGAGACATACTCACCGAATCTCAATGGTATAGGAAGCCTTCCAGGCTTCCCCAGGGGCAACCTGGTTCCCCCATTTGCGCTGCTCCAGCGTTCCCGCAAAGTCCTCACTGTCGCATCTGCCATGCCAGGGCTCTATGCATACGAAAGGCGCCACCGAACTGCCTGCCGGAGACCATACGCCGAACAGGGGGGCATCCATGGTGACCTTTACATACCAGCTTTTGTCCGGCCTGCATAGGGAGACGGTATCGGTCTGATTGTCCTCTATGACTAATGCATCCTGGTCAAACAGATGATCCGTAAGGGGGAGATAACCATCCTCCAGGCGGTAGAGCTCAGTGTCGCTTAAGGCTAGGCCATTCTCGCTGATTTTGGTGCTGAGCACCTGGCTTACCTGGCCGAAATGCAGGAAATAATCCCTGCGGGCAGCGCCCTCTTCAATGGGGCAGTAAAAGGCCGGGTGTCCGCCGATGGAGAAGGGCAGCGTCTCTTCACCGGGATTCTCCACCTGCCACAGAACTGTGACCTTGCAGCCTTCTATTCGGTACCCCAGCTTTAGGAAGAAGGCATAAGGGTATTTTTTCAGAGTCTCCTGGTCAGAGTCCAGTCCAAACCAGATTTCATTCTCAGTCTGGGACAAAAGTGTAAACTCCCTGTCTCTGGCAAAGCCATGCTGGGTCATAGAATAAGTGGCTCCCTTGGTTTGAAATTTCTTGTCTTTGGCACTTCCCACAAAGGGGAACAGGATGGGCGAGGTCCGGTTCCAATACTTTGGGTCTGCACACCACAGATACTCTGTGCCGGTGGACAGCTTCTTTAAGGACTTTAGCTCTGCCCCCAGGCTGTTTACGGCAATGGATATTTCACCGTTTTTCAATTCATAAACTGACATGACATCCTCCTTTTCCGGTATTTGTTACCAATATCATATGCCATAGAAACCGGGCCTGTCAAGGACTTAGACGCATATGGGGAAGTTACGCCGGGAATAGCAGTCTATTGACAAAAACCCCAGTCCTGATAGAATTTAAGAAAAGGCGGAAAACAAAGGGGAAGGGATTGGGAGCGGATATGAAGCGGAAAAAAATTTTGCTATATGGCTGTATCTGTGCGCTGTGGATGCTTTGGGGCACAGGCTGTGGACAGAAAGAAATAGAAGAGACAAAAGAGGCAGTGCTTGCAGAGGGAGTTACGGAAGCAGGAGACAGGGCCAGCGAAGAAGAGGCAGCCGCCCAAAAGGACCAGACTGGAGCAGCGGGAACAAAAGAGGCAGGAGATACCGGATCGGATGGTGTGAAAGGAAAGGATGTAGCAGGAAGGTCCGAAGAGATAGAAGACGGGGAAAAAACTGACAATAAGGATTCCAACCAGGCAGAGAGCCACGAGACAGGAGCAGAGGGGACTCAGGGGAACAGCAGTGAAGTGAAAGCCGGTGGCAGCAGCGAATCAACCCCTTCCGCTTTGTCAGTTTCAGGCACCCAGCTGGTGGACGGATCCGGCAATCCGGTGCAGCTCAAGGGCATCAGCACCCATGGCCTGGCCTGGTATCCAGAATATGTGAATGCAGAGTGCTTTGGGCAGTTAAAGGAGGAATGGGGCGCAAATGTAATCCGCCTGGCCATGTACACTGCAGAAAACGGAGGGTACTGCACAGGCGGCAATCAGGATGACTTAAAGGCCCTGGTGAAGCAGGGTGTATCCTATGCCACAGACTGTGGCCTCTACGTTATCATTGACTGGCATATTCTGTCAGACGGGAATCCCAATACCTATTTGGAGGAGGCGAAGAAATTCTTCCGGGAGATGGCAGAGACCTATGGGGACTATGACAATGTGCTCTACGAAATCTGCAACGAGCCCAACGGAGGCACTTCCTGGAGCCAGATAAAGGCCTATGCGGAGCAGATAATCCCTGTGATTCGGGAAGAAGACAGAGACGGCATCATTCTGGTGGGCACCCCTAACTGGTCTCAATATGTGGACCAGGCTGCGGCGGATCCCATCACAGGATATGACAACATTATGTACACCCTGCATTTCTACGCCGCCACCCACACAGATTCCCTGCGGGATACCATGGTGGGGGCTATCCAGGCCGGCCTTCCCTTGTTTGTGTCGGAATATGGCATCTGCGATGCCAGCGGCAACGGTGCTATTGACAGAAATCAGGCGGACAAATGGGTGGAGACCATGGACGAATACGGTATTAGCTATGTGGCCTGGAATCTGTCCAACAAATCGGAGACCTCCGCAATCTTCAAAAGCAGCTGTAGCAAGATAAGCGGCTTTGGGCAAGAGGACCTCAGCGACTCCGGGCAATGGCTGGTGGAGATGCTGAACAATAACCAGCCCCAAAAGCCTGCTGGGGATGGGGCCCAGACTGGAAAAGAGCAGAGTAATGATTTGGAAAATAAAGAAATACAGAGCTCTCAGGAGACGCCCTCAGGCAATAAAGAGGCAGGTGAAGCCGTGGGATCCGATGAACTGAGTGTGGAGACGAAGATAATAAACACATGGAAGCAGGACAATGAGAATTATTATCAATATGAAGTCACCATTACAAACACAGGAGATACGGCAAAGGATGGCTGGAGCATCAGTCTGACCTTTGAGGGGGATATCACCCTGCAGGATAGCTGGAACGGAAATTATCAGGTACAGGGGAATACCCTGACAATCTCCCAGATGGATTACAATGGGCATATAGAGGCGGGAAGCAGCGTGGGAAATATTGGATTTATTGTGAAGGGTTCTTTTTGAGGAAAAAGGTTTTTGAAATTTTCTGCAAAAAAGCATTCTTTTTTGTTGACAAACAACTGATTATGGTGTATATATAACATATAAACAGCAAAGGAGCTGACTGTATTGAAACTATTACAGAACTCAGGTGTCCCCATCTATCAGCAGATTGCCCAGCAGCTGAAGGCAGACATCCTGGCAGGGAAATTAAAAGAGGGAGAATATCTTCCCTCCATCAGAGGACTGGCCAAAGACTTGCGAATCAGTGTGATTACCACCATGAAAGCCTATGAACAGTTGGAGGCAGAGGGGCTTGTGACAGCGGCCCAGGGCAAGGGCTTCTATGTGAATGCCCAGGACAGCGAGATGTTAAAGGAACAGCACCTGCGCAAGGTGGAGGATGCCTTGCTGGAGGCAATCCATGCAGCCAGAATCGCCGGCATGACAGATAAGGAGCTGCAGGAGATTCTGCATACTTTGCTGGACATGCAGGAGGAAAGGGAAGACTAGGAAAGAAAGTAGGAGGAAAAATATGAGCAAAATAGAGGAAAAGGCATTGGAGGCATGGAATTTGCAGAAGAATTTTAAAGGTTTTAAGCTTTCCGTTTCCCGGCTGGAGCTGCCCAAAGGATTTGCCACTGCCTTGATCGGTGAAAATGGAGCAGGAAAGACCACGCTGCTGAACATCCTGGCTGGCATTCGGCTGGATTATAAGGGAGAGATTTCCTATTTTAACCGCCAGGAAAAGGGAATTGACACAGATGTGCAGGAACAGATGGGCTATACAGGGCCTGGCTGCTACTTCCTGCCCCAGTGGACCATCAGCCAGGTGGAGGAGATCAGCGAACTGCTCTTCACCAATTTCCACAGGGACAGATATCGGAGGCTCTGTGGGGAACTTGGAATCGGCGGAAGTGGCATGGATGTGACAAAGCAGGTGAAGAGCCTTTCTGACGGCAACAGGATGAAGCTGATGCTGGCAGCAGTTCTGGCAAGGGACACAAAGCTTTTGGTGCTAGATGAGCCTGCATCTCCCCTGGATCCCCTGATGCGGGATAGGCTCTGCGATATGATACGGGATTATCTGGATCAGGGCAGCGGGGAGAAATCCGTCTTCTTCTCTACCCACAACATATCCGACATGGAAAACGTGACAGACTACGCCATTATCCTGGAGCATGGCTGCATTGTGGAGCAGGGCTTTGTGGAGGATCTGAAGGAGAAATATATTCTGGTGAAGGGGGAGGCTGCAGATGCGGAACAGGCCAAAAAGGTGCTCTTTTCCATGAACAGAAGCGCTTACGGCTTTGAGGGAATCTGTCTGGCAGAGAAGCTGGAGGGGCTGGCGGGAATGGATGTGAGTATGGAGACGCCTACTTTGTCCCAGATTAGTGTGGCAGTTATGAAAAGTATGCAAGGCGAAAAGAAAATCTAAGCTTGTAAAGGACACAAGCTAAGATTTTCTAAGTTTCACCTGGAAGAACGCAAGAGAGGCGTTCTTCCGGTCTGGCACCAATTTGACACCGGAAATTGCTTTCTGGTGTATGGACCGCTGAAGCGGCATGCGGCGAAGTCGGAAGGGGATGGTTTGGCGTATGAGAAGAGGAATTAAAAGTTATCTGGTATTTACCAGTGTCTGGTATCGTCTTGGTGTGTATCTGGTGATGCCGGTTGTGCTCATGGGACTTAGTCTGTGGATAGAGGGCTGCGTCCAGGGAGACGGGGGAGTCAGCGTGGTGCTGGGCGCGGTGCTTCTGCCCATGACAGAGATAATCTCTGATAACTGGCTGTTTGGAGGGATTCAGACAAAGGACTCCATAGGGCTGGAATATCTGAAGACATCCGGCCAGGGGCTGGGAATTTTAAAAAGTGCGCTTTGGGTGGATTTAGGGCGAAAATTTCTATCTGCCCTGTGTATGATTGCCCTGTGCCGATTGGGAGGCATTTTGGTGGCAGGCAAAGCCCTGAGCTTTGGCAATTTTTGCGGTTCCTATGGCGGGGAGGCCTTGCTGTATTTTGTCCTGCTCTCCTATTTTGTATCCGTCCTGGGCACGTTTCTGTCCAGATTCACGGATATGCTGTGGATAAATTGTCTGATAGGCTATGGGGCTACGGGCCTGACGGCATTTGGCATGATTCTGCTGAATCTGGGGAGATATCTTCTTATTGTAGATGTATTGCTTGGGAGCTTAGGCATTTTGGTGAGTGTGTTGGCTGTGAGAATTGCCCGAAAAAGGGTGGAGAGGAGCTATTATGATCAATGATTGGAAGCTGGGGATGAAGATGATGCGCCATGCCTATGGCATAAAGATGAACTGTATTCTGGGAGGCATGATACTGGTGCTGGGGATTGCGTCCATTGCCCTGGGGGGCACAGTGAGAGATGTGTTCCCGGCCACCTATCTGGTGATGGCGGCGGGGATGTTGCCTACGCAGATGCTCTATTCCTTAAGTATAACGGGTATGATTCAGGCATCTCCCATGAAAAAGAAGCTGCAGACCAGTATTCCTGCAATGGTTAATTTTACTATCATGTCAGCCATGTATCTGGTGACGGTTCTGATATACGGCATCATGCTGACAGGAAAACCGGAAGAACAAAGCTATGCATGCATGAACCTGATAATGCTGGCTTTTATGCTGGCGGTAGTGATGTTCTATATGGGAGTGGCTTACAAATATTTTATTATCGCTTCAGTGATTATGATTCCCATTCTGTGCCTAACGCTTTCCACTGGACTGACCAATAAGGAGTGGCTGTATCAGCTCCTGGCCTGGGAGAAATTCAGGTTCTGGCAGACAGCAGTGGGAGGAATTGGAATTCTGGCTGTGGGGGCAGTTCTTCAGTGCTTGTCTTCGCTTTTGGTCTATAAGGCGCCTATAGATAAGTTGTCCCAGTCGGCCTTTTTGCGCAGGGTGATGTGAGTCCATGGGTTCTATGCCCATGAAGAAACCCGGCCCGCAAAGCAATACACTTGCGGGCCGGGATATTTTTACGGGCAGTTATTAAAATTTGCCAAATCCAAAGCCTTCGCCTGGAATTAATAATTCTCCCCATGAACCTCAAAATAGCTCTGAGGGTGATTGCAGGTGGGGCAGACCTCAGGGGCCTTAGTACCTACCACGATATGACCGCAGTTGCGGCACTCCCATACCTTTACCTCACTTTTCTCAAATACGGCAGCAGTCTCCACATTGTGAAGCAAAGCCCGGTAACGCTCCTCATGATGCTTCTCGATAGCCCCTACCAGGCGGAACTTTGCTGCCAGCTCAGGGAATCCCTCCTCCTCAGCGGTCTTGGCAAAGCCCTCATACATATCGGTCCACTCATAGTTCTCGCCCTCTGCGGCTGCAGCCAGATTTGCGCTGGTATCCCCGATGCCGTTTAATTCCTTAAACCACATCTTGGCATGTTCCTTTTCATTGTCAGCGGTCTTCAGGAAAAGGGCTGCAATCTGCTCGTAACCTTCCTTTTTGGCAGCGGATGCGAAATAGGTGTACTTATTTCTCGCCTGGGATTCCCCTGCAAATGCTGCCTCCAAATTTTTTTCTGTCTGTGTGCCTGCATACTTTGTTGCCATTGTTTTCCTCCATTTTCTTTTCCACCACTATGTCAGCCAGCTTCTCTGTCTCCGGCACTGGTACATTCATTCTCAGCAAGAAAGCCTGCCTGCTCTCTTAAATAATGAATGGATACTTTTAGGCAAAACGCCCAGACCAAATGCTACATCCATTAAACGTCAAAATTGTCTGCAACCATAGTAACATATCCAGACAGCATTTGCAACTGTTTCCAAAAGTGGCAGTTATTTTATTACAGACATTTAATACAATCTGGCGGATTCCGCAATATGCTTATTCTGCTCCAGTTTATACTTTTGCCGATATTGGCTGGGCGTCATGCCGCACCATTTCTTGAAAAATGCCGTGAAATGATGGTAGTCCGGAAAGTCCAGATGGTTGGAGATTTCCTGGATGGTCATGGGGGAGTGGCGCAGCAGGTTCATGGAAATCTCCAGCCGCAGGGACAGGTAGTAGCGGTACGGGGGGGTAGAGTAAGTACGTTTGAACACTTCGTTGGCCCGGGACCGGGAGAGATGGGCATGGGCTGCGATCTCATCGATATGCAGGGAGCGGTGCACATTCTGCTCGATATAGCATTTCATGGCAAAAGCCGGGGAGGTCTTCTCCTGATGGCCTATGAGGGTCTCCGAAAACAATTGAATGTAATGATGAAGAAAAAGAGCCAGTTCACTTTTGC